>CAZWIN010000249.1:1008-1935 GCA_964633855.1 uncultured Chitinophagales bacterium | reverse complement strand
GTCATTGGCACAACAAATAGACCTGCCGCTCACCGTAACCAACGGTACGGCATCAAAAACACTCAACTTCGGTATTGACCAGGCGGCAACTGATGGCCGCGATCCTGCACTTGGGGAGAGTGAGCTACCACCTCTTCCTCCATCCGGCGTTTTTGACGTCAGGTTCACTCTTGCGCATGTCGGCGTCAGCAGCCAGGGGCAGGCAAAGGACTACCGTCGTGGAAATGTAAGTGTTGACACGGTAAAAGTGCATAGAATACATTTGCAACCGGCCACCGGCACAACGTCGTTTGTTTTTGGATGGAATCTTACTGCGGGGATAACGGGAGTTTTGCGTGATTTGTTTGGTGGAGTGATCATCAATGTGGCTATGTCCGGTAACGGCGGCTACACGCTGACAAACCTCGCTTTTACCGATCTCGAAATGGTGATCACCTATGATGCTCCGCTCCCGATTCAGCTCTCAAGCTTCACCGGCTCAATTGTTGAAGCCGGTGTTCGCCTTGACTGGACAACGTTGAGTGAGACAAACAACTACGGATTTGAAATCCAGAAATCTCAGAACGCTTCAGAGAACTTTCAGACAATCCCCAACAGCTTTATTCCCGGACACGGGACAACCATTCAGCCTCACGATTACACTTACCTTGACGCAACTGCAACGGTCGGAGCTTGGTATTATCGCCTGAAGCAAATTGATCTTGATGCAACGGTGCATTATACGGATGCTATTTCAGTGGATATACTTGCGGGAGTGAAGGAGGACAACCAGCCATTGCGGTTTGCTCTGGAACAGAATTTCCCGAATCCTTTCAATCCATCTACAACAATCAGGTACTCCATTTCATCGGCGGAACTGGTCAGCTTGAAAGTGTATAACATCATCGGCCAGGAAGTGGCAACGCTTGTCAACGAAATGAAGCAGGC
>CAZWIN010000249.1:0-998 GCA_964633855.1 uncultured Chitinophagales bacterium | reverse complement strand
CGTTACAGCATCACCTGGAATGCTTCCAGCATGGCAAGCGGCGTCTACTATTACAAACTGAAATCCGGAAAGTCTGTGGAAACACACAAACTCGTGCTTCTGAAGTAATCCGGCGGGAGCGTCCCCGATGCTTCCCATGCCACCCGGTTGGAGAACAGCCCGGACCTTTGAGTGTTCGGGCTGTTTCATTTCAGGGATTTGACGTCGGGGAGTTGATTCAGAACCTGAACTTCTGTTTATTACCCAAAGCAGTTCACCCTTCGTTTGAAAACAGCCCCGGGAGAAACGCACGTATGTACCCCCTGAAAAAAGGCAAGACAACGGTTCAAGCACACGTCGGCCTGCCTCAAGGAACATTTGAAGAGGAGCATGGCCGCAAAGGTTTCTCCGGTAAGGCTGCGCATTTGTATCACGCCCATCCCCCGACAAACTGGATTCGGTTTGAAGGCAAGCTCAAGCCACACTGTCTTGATTGCAACAAGCTCCGCCCGACGGATCAAACAGACCCGAAGGGTTCACCAGTCGCTTTTCTCGGCAATAACGATGTACGGCTGTATGTCTCGCGACGAACCGAGCCGATGCCATTCTACTATCGCAATGCGGATGGGGATGAATTGTACTTTGTCCACCGCGGTGAAGGAACGATCGAGACGGATTTCGGGCCATTGACGTTTGAGAAGGGCGATTACATCAACATTCCCCGTGCCGTAACATACCGTGTGATTCCGAAAACGAAGGATAACTTTTTTCTCATTATCCAATCCAAAACAGAATTTGAACAACCTGAAAAGGGCTTGATCGGCCAACATGCATTGTATGACCCTGCGGTGATTACCACCCCCGAGCCGCAACCTCATCTGAATGATAATAATGAGTGGGAAGTCCGCATCAAGGTTGACGATGAATTTTCCTCCATCGTCTATCCGTTCAATCCGATGGATGTCGTCGGATGGAAAGGCGACCTCACTGTTTGGAAAATCAATATGCGCGATATCCGG
>CAZWIN010000248.1:0-4746 GCA_964633855.1 uncultured Chitinophagales bacterium | reverse complement strand
ATGAGCAACTGATGCATGACGTTCGGAGAGCAGGTCATCTTCCGGAAAAACAATGTCACAGAATTTTCTTCCTATTGTAGTCACTCCGAATTCCTTCAGCTGGAATTCGTCTTCCTGTACACCGCCGGGCAGGACACGCACAAGTGAAGGCATACTCTCGCCACCGGGTTTTGCCGGCGGTTCAGGCGGACGTACGCCCGGTGTTGCCTGGGCAAAGATGGTAACAAGCGCCGCTGCTTCGGGCTTTCTCTCTTCGCGTTTCACCTGTTCATCGGCAAAATCAAGCTCGATGTCAAATTCTTTCTTGCCCGCTACCTTCTGCGCGGCAACTTTTGCAACAAGCACTCCATCGCGCAATCCCGCCTTAATATTGCCGCGATGTTTGATTTCCCGGAACGTTGACGGATCAGCCGAGAAATTGTCGGTTTCAAGATATGCCTGGCTGAGAATATCCCCGATCAAATACACGTTCGGTTGCTGTGTTTCAAGAACTTGATTGACCACCATACGTTTCTTGTTGGTTGGACCTCCGGTAGCCATGGCGATCCCCAGTGAATTCAGAAACGCTTCCGGGATGTCCTCGCCGATACAGGCAATACAGGACTGTTTGAGGAATTCCAAATGCAGCGTCTCGTTCGGCCTGTCGGAAATGGTTTTGCGGTCAGTCCTCAATGAAAGGTATTCGAGCTTATCATCTGCAGTCACCACGGCAACCGGGTCGCTGTTCGGGAAATAACGGATATTCCCATTTCCCATATATGCTTCAAAAAACACATCGGCCAGGGCTTTGGATACTTTGGGAAGTTTATCACCGCGATACGACCAGTACACCGCTGATGCATCGCCGCTCTTGATCTTGGCATGCGAGATCGCAATCACGGCTTCCGCGGCTGATGTGCCACCGCCAATGATGAGCGCAGGCTTTCCCACATACGCTTGTGCATCAGAGAGCCGGTAGGAAACTCCGTCTGTATTTCCGGGAATATCAAATCGCCGAGGAACTCCGCGCCCAATGCTTATTGCGATGTGCCTTGCCTGGATACTCTGTTCTGCTTTCGTGTTGTGATTCCAGGTTTTGACGCGCCATACTCCGTCGGGTTGACGTTCAAGGCCGAGAAGTTCAATACCAATCTGTGCCGGGATATTATGATCGCGATAGTATGCCTTCCACGCAGCCACCATCTCATCTTTATCAATGGCAGCAAAATGCAACAGCGAGACCAGTTCGCCTCCCTTGGGAAATTTCATCTGATCGCCGCCGCCGAAATCAGGGAGTATGAGCTTGTCCTTGGGATAATCCCGGATCCTCTTCATCAGATCATCGTAATCAATGACGAGCGTCGAAAGGCCGAGTTCTTTCGCATGGAATGCAGCGGCTGTTCCTGCGGGTCCGCCGCCAACGACAAGAAGGTCAATAATTTCCGGTACTGGCGCTGGACTTTTAAGAACCAGCGTTCCATCGGGCAGATATTCTACAGCAGTGCTCATGAGTCAATGTGTTTTTTTAGATGAACTTCTGTACCCGCGCAACTTACGCAATGGATTTCACGGAAAGACGGGCAATAATATTACCAAACTGCAGATCATCACCGGGACGCAATTTTCTTTCCGCTGAAACTCTCTCCGCTCCAAGGAATGTGCCATTCTTGCTGCCGAGGTCGTTCATTGTCAACTCTCCCGATTTCAGCACAATCACCGCATGCTTTCTCGACATGGAGGAATCTTCGACAGCAATACCACAGGAAGACTCACGGCCAATGAAATTTTCCCCTTCATGCAAGTCATACGTCTTTGTACCCGCCGGGCTTTTGACCTCCAGAATATATTTCATCCCCGGCGTGCTGTTACTTTTTTGCCCTGTATTTTTTGGGGAAGCGAATTGCGGAAGAGGGCTACCATCATCAAGGACGGTTGCGTTTTTGGGTTTTTCATCGACCGGCGGCAAGCCCGGTGATTTGGGAGGAGGTACCAGCCCAACGCCGTCGTCCATCATGGTTTTCCGGCCCGCAGTTTGTTGTCCCGGAACATTGCCCTTCCCCTGCTGTTGGGGATTGATGGCGGGAAGAGACGTCACCCCATCATCCATTACGGTTTTCGATTCAGCCCGCTTGGGGAGCGGCACGGGCATTACTGGCTTGGCTGATTCGGGCTTTAACGGAGCAGATTCTTTTTTAATTACAGCACCTTGTCCAACAACCTGGAAAACAAAGTCGAACGAATCTGCGAACGAAATTATGTTCAGCCTGTCCAACCGTTCTTTTCCCTTCACCCTCATTCCATCCACCCACGTCCCGTTGGTACTTCCCAGGTCTTCGAGGAAAAATGCATTTTTTTTGGCGTCAAAGACGATACGTGCGTGCTTCCCGGAAATAATCGCTGGCGTCAGTTGGATGGTATTGCCCGGACTTTTTCCAATTGTTGCTTCACCTTGCACATCATACGAAGTGCCTGCAAGGGGGCCGGTCTTACAGAAGAGTTTAGCCTGCATATTCCCTCTCCCTCATTTATTTTCCGCCGTCAGCATCAAGTCTCCCCGATTCTCTTTGTTCGGATGCATGAAATGGCACGTCACACATGCAGTTGATGCGCTCCCTGATGTGTGGCATTCAACACAGTTGGCAATGCGCGGAAGATTGTGCGTGGATGATTTGTCCAGCAGAGCAACCCCTGCCGTATCCTTCTGCACCAATGCACGCTCAACGGGAATCTCAGTATGACATTCCACACAGCGCCTGTCAAGAACATGAGCACGGTGATCGAACTCCGCACGCAAGAACGAACGCTGACTGTTCTTTACCCCAAGGATGGCAGCATTCTGGACAATGTGGCAGGTTAGACATGGACGTGCAAGCTTCAATGCAAAGTCTTCAAAATCTGTTTTCTGCTCCTGTGAAAGATTCCGGCTTGCAGGCATAAGAGAGAATGCTCCGCCGGGAAGCATGGTTCCGGCAGTTGACGCAGCTCCTTGTGCCAACTTCAACAATGAATCAATTGTTGTCAACTCTGCCTGCACTTCGGGCTCGGGGCGTGAGCGCAAACCTGTTACATAACCGCGCAATGCTGCAATCGCTTCAGAGTATGACTCGCGATTCGTCTTCGACATTCCCGCCGGTTGTGCCCTGAGTAATTCGGAAAGCCCGGGATCGCCATACATTGAGCGGCGAAGCTGTTTAAGGTTTTCCATAATCCACTGATCACGATGATAGACCGGAGACTTTGTGACTTTATTTGCACCGCCCATGGAAAATTCATTGGGATTGGCATAGAACGCCCACATCGTCCCGGGCCCGCGCCGTTGCTGAATCATCTGGAGCGTTTCCACTCCCGGATCGACAGGGTCAGCAGGGTTTTTGATTGCAAGCGAAGGCGTGGTGGATGACGTCGTGAGGTGGCAGCTTCCGCAATGGAGATCAAAATCAAGCGGTTTGAATGATTTCCCATCAGGTTGGGGATTGTGGCAATAGAGGCAAGCTTTTTCAAGATATGCACTGCCCGTTTTTTTCTGCAAATCTTCAAGGACAAATTTTGTATGGCGCACATGAGTAAACAACAGAGTGGAATCATCCGGCACATTCGCTCTTGCAAACTCAAACTCGGGATGCGCAGAATTGAACGAACTGAATTCATGGCAGCTTGCGCATCTTGCGTCAGGCACCTCGGTGATTGAGGCAGAATTGCCCCGGTGTTCCGGATGGCATGTTGCGCATGCCCCTTCGTTCCCCATATGTTTGGTGTGAGATGTCTCTACCCGTCCGTGATTTTCCGAGCGGTACAAATAATGAGCGGCATACGTATACACGCCAAGCTTGTCGTTTGTTTTTTCGTGACATGTGGAACATTTGGATGAAACTATTCCGGCGACAGGCTTGTGGCACTTCGCGCACTCGGATTCAAAACGGGCGTGATTGGAAGAGAGGTTGCCGGGAGAACTGAATGTATCCCCCATGAGGAATGCACTAAGGAGGAAATAAAGAAGAACCAACGCCGACACAGCACCACCAAGAAGCATCATCAATCTGCGTGAAAGCGGAAAGACGTAATTCCTGGAGACGGGAAGCCGTACAGGCCCGAACGAGCCTTTCTTGCGTGATGGATCTTTTGAGTTTGGCATCAGATCAACATGAATGAGTTCTCAATACATCACCACAGCGTATATATGCAACATTACCAGCAACACAAGAACCAGCGAGAGTGGAACATGTGTGTACAACCACCAACGCAGCGGGCGTTGAAGCGTAAAATGTGCATCAAGTTCGAGCTTTGCGCGGTAGATGGCTTCAAGTGCATCCAGTTTTTCCTTCTCTTCGGAAGTCAGCACATTGCGGACATACTCAAACTGCCGGAGTTGTGCCTGAATGCCTCCTGTAACATCAAGATAGTATACTGGCTTTGCCTGGGGAGCGACCAGAACCGCGGCAACATTGGTTTTGTAAAAATCCTGCACTGTCTGTGTGCATTCACCGACAATCTTTTCCGCTCTTTCCCTGATCTGGCTGACAAGTTCGGGTATCCGCTCATACACCGCTTCAACAGAAAGGCCCGACGAAAGAATCTTTGGTATCCATCGCTGGAGAAAAACACCAAACAACCCGCTGACGGTGACCCAAAGCGAAAGCAGCCACAAGCTCCAGTTCATCAGGCCTGTGGGCAATGTAAAGCCAGTGTGCATAAGCACGAGTAACCCCGCCAGCGCCCCCCCATAAACATGGAACTGAACCCACGTGCGCGCCGTCCCCAGCTTATACC
>CAZWIN010000247.1:0-4761 GCA_964633855.1 uncultured Chitinophagales bacterium | reverse complement strand
TAACGTCGCGGATAAGATACAGCGCAAACAACAGTCCTATGACGCTGATGCCTATAATCAAATTGAGTTCCATTTGACTGGAATTACTCCTTTCAGTAAAGGTGATGGTTACAGAGGGCTCAAAAAGGGAAACTCGCGCGGCCTATTGACCTGACCAATATAACGCTCTCGAGGGAGCCTGAGTCTCAACCAGTTTTTTGTTCAGTTCAATTTCGTTGTTCGTGCCAAAAGACCCAGGCGGGTGAAGCCCAAAAACTGACCCACAAGAAACGGAAAAAGACGGACTTAATCAAGGGTAGAGGGGGGTGACGATGTGTTCTGATGGGGGAAAGACGCTTTGCAGTGCAAGATATCTTGAAGCCAAAGAGTTTCTTTTCTCCGTTTTGTTTTGTAGTTTGTACGCCACTCTACAACATCCACCTTTCACCAATAAGCGGAGCAAGAGTAATGCTTTCAAACAGGAATGCAGTGCAACCCTTCTCCTTAAGCTTCTCAGTGTGTTGCGTTGGAATGATTCTCTTCTT
The DNA here is from genome assembly GCA_964633855.1 of uncultured Chitinophagales bacterium. Lineage (GTDB taxonomy): Bacteria > Bacteroidota > Ignavibacteria > UBA10030 > UBA6906 > CAZWIN01. Next base: position 4,237 of record CAZWIN010000247.1, on the reverse strand, counting down.
AACGGCAGTCTTCCTCCCAGGATGCGGTGGAAGTGCAAATGAGGGGGAGATTCTGATTGGTGAGTACTCGTCTCTGACCGGTACTGCCGCGACCTTCGGTACATCGACACACAACGGACTTCTGATCGCTGTTGAGGAACTGAATGCCTCCGGTGGAGTGCTCGGCAAGAAGATAAAACTTCTGACAGAGGACACGCAGTCCAAGGCGGAGGAAGCAGCGACAGCAGTGACGAAGTTGATCAACCGCGACGGCGTCAAAGTCATTATCGGCGAAGTTGCATCCGGAAGGACTCTTGCAGCAGCACCAATTGCACAATCTAACCGGGTCCCACTGGTTACACCGGCTTCAACCAATCCCAAGGTCACCCAACAGGGCGATTTCATCTTTCGTATCTGCTACATTGACCCGTTCCAGGGAGCGGTACTGGCAAAGTTCGCGTACAATTCCTTGAACGTGAGGCGTGTTGCAACTTTGAAGGATGTGAAGAATGAATACAGTGTTGGGCTTGCGGAGTTCTTTGCAAAGGAATTCCGCGCTCTTGGTGGAGAGATTATTGATGAGCAAGCGTATAGTGAGGGTGATAACGACTTCAAAGCGCAGCTTACTTCGATCAAATCCACAAACCCTGAATTGATATTTGTCCCCGGCTATTATACAGAGGCCGCCTTGATCTCAAAACAAGCGCGTGAATTGAAGATTGCTGTCCCGATTCTCGGTGGCGACGGATGGGATTCCGCCCGTTTGTTGGAAATCGGTGGTGAGGCAATGGAGAATACGTTCTACGCAAATCACTATACGGCGGAGGACACAAGCTCTGTGGTCCAAAATTTCGTGCAAAAGTATCGGACAAAATACAACGAAACACCGGATGCGCTGGCAGCCCTTGGTTATGATGCCGGAATGATTGTCTTTGATGCTCTCCGAAGGGCGGGAACTACTGAAGGCGCCAAAGTTCGGGATGCCCTTGCTGCAACCAAGGAGTTTGGTGGAGTGACAGGGAGCATTACTATTAACAGTGAACGAAACGCAACCAAATCCGTTGTCATCATCGCCGTTCAGGGAGGCAAGCTCACTCTTCGCGAGCGGATAACGCCGTAGTCTTCTGTTCATGAACTTACCCATGTTCCTTATTACCGAAGCAGGCTGATTGAACGAATTCTTTCAGCAACTAATCAACGGCCTCTCGCTCGGCAGCATTTACGCGCTGATTGCCTTGGGCTATACCATGGTATACGGCGTCCTCCGGTTCATTAACTTTGCCCATGGCGATGTGTTCATGATCGGAGCCTTCGTCGGGTATTATCTTGCCCCATATATCATCCCGATGGTTGGGGGATCGCTATTTGTTGCAGGCCCGATCATTATCCTGCTCGCAATGGTCGTTTGTTCGATTCTTGGTGTTACGATTGAGAAGCTCGCATACAGACCGCTCCGCTCACGTCCCAAGCTCACCGTCCTTATCACCGCCATCGGCGTTTCGCTGTTTCTTGAATTCGGCGGCCAGCTTGTGTTCGGTCCCGACCCGAAGCCCTTTCCGGCACTGATACCACAAACCACTGTCGTTGAAACCTCGAACCTTGTTATCACCAGCACTCCGATCATCGTCATTGGAACAGCCCTGATTCTGATGTTCATTCTCCGTTTCGTTGTACTGAAAACGAAAATGGGGACTGCAATGCGTGCGGTCTCATACAATCAACAAGCTGCAAGTCTCATGGGTATCAACCTCAACACGGTCATCTCTTTTACATTTGTCCTGGGTTCGAGTCTTGCGGCAGCCGGGGGCATCCTTTATGGCTCGCTGTATCCGAGCATCAATCCGCTGATGGGGATTTTCCCCGGACTAAAAGCATTTATATCGGCTGTCGTTGGAGGCATTGGCAATATTCCGGGGGCGGCACTTGGCGGGGTGATTATCGGATTGGTGGAAACAATGGTGACTGGCTACCTCTCACCAACGTACCGTGATGCGATTTCGTTCGGCATTCTGATTCTCATCCTTCTGTTCAGGCCCTCTGGAATCCTCGGTTCCAATGAGATGGAGAAGGTGTAACAGCAATGCAGATACATCGCACAAAGATCGCCCTTCTCATTGCCTTGCTCGCCAGCCTGCTCATCTCCTTCTTTGAGAAATCCCTCAACCCGTACTACTTCACTGTCATCATCTACATCGGCATCAATATCATCCTTGCCTCCAGCCTGAACCTTATCAACGGTTTTGCCGGACAGTTTTCGCTTGGTCATGCAGGCTTCATGGCGTTGGGCGCCTATGGCGCTGCCGTCATCACTCGAACATTCGATGCAACTGCCGGCGATCCAATGAGTATTGCATTGCTTCCTGTCGCCCTTGTTGGCGGAGGAGTTGTTGCTGCAGTTGCGGGCCTTCTTGTCGGCATTCCCAGTCTGCGTCTGCGTGGAGATTATCTCGCAATCACCACCCTGGGGTTTGGTGAGATCATACGGGTTGTCATCCAGAACATCGAGTTCCTCGGTGGAGCGCGCGGCTTTACGGGCATTCCCAAACTGACGGATTTTTTCTGGGTGTTCGGTTTTGCCGCCATCGTCGTATTCGTCATTTCGAATCTCATCAACTCAACGTATGGGAAGGGATTCCTTTCTTTGCGCGATGATGAAATTGCCGCGCAGTCGATGGGGATTGATACGACGAGATACAAGGTGGTTGCGTTCGTGACCGGTGCGTTCTTCGCAGGGATAGCAGGAGGTCTCTACGCGCATTTTGTCTCTTATATCAATCCGGCGCAATTCAGTTTCATCAAGTCGATTGAAATCGTGGTGATGGTAATCGTTGGCGGGATGGGAAGCATTACGGGAGTGATTCTCGCAGCGATCATCCTGACGATCCTTCCTGAAGCGCTGCGCGGAATCGCAGAGTATCGCATGGTGATCTACTCACTGCTCTTGATTATTATCATGATCTCACGTCCCCAAGGGTTATTCGGGAAGGGATTCAGTCTCGGCAAGTTTCTGGCAATGAAAAAGAGTCAGGGATGAAGAGATGAATGTTCTTGATCTCAATAACTGCACGATGCAATTCGGAGGACTGAAGGCCGTCTGCGACCTCAGCCTTGCAGTCCGCGAAAACGAACTCCTCGGGCTTATCGGTCCGAACGGGGCAGGGAAGACCACGGCATTTAACATGATCACCGGTGTTTACACACCGACGAACGGTAGTATTACGTTCAATGGCAAGGATGTCACCGGCTTCAAGCCCTACCGGATCGCTGCATGCGGGATAGCGCGCACCTTTCAGAATATCCGGCTCTTTTCCGGTCTGACGGTTTTTGAGAATCTCCAGGTCTCATTGAACAAAAATATCAAGCACGGCTTTTCGCATTCCATCCTTCAGATGAAGAGCTTTCATGAGGAAGAGAAAAGTGTGAGAGCGAAGGTGAATGAGATCCTGGAGATATTCGGCCTTCTGGACAAGGCCAACGAACCTGCGGTGTCGCTCCCCTACGGCGACCAACGCCGCGTGGAGATAATGCGGGCGCTTGCGACCGACCCGAAACTCCTCTTGCTCGATGAACCTGCGGCCGGGATGAATCCCACCGAGAAAGTTGACCTCATGCGCCTCATCAAGAGTGTGAAGGAGCGCTTTAACATTGCCATCCTCCTCATTGAACATGACATGACCGTTGTGATGGGCATCTGCGAACGTATCGCGGTTCTTGATTATGGAATCAAGATCGCAGAAGGAACAGCACAAGAGATCCGGAAGAATCCCAAAGTGATTGAAGCATACCTCGGAGAAGTGGTATGATATCGAGGAAGCGATGCTAGATATCACCGATCTCAAAGTCCGCTACGGAGCAATCGTCGCACTGAGCGGGATTTCCCTCTCGGTCGAGAAGGGGAAGATCGTTACGTTGCTCGGCACCAACGGAGCGGGTAAGACCACGACGTTGCGTGCTATTTCCGGTTTGGTGAAGACACACAGCGGGACAATCCGGCTGGAGGATGTCGACATCACAAACAAGCCTGCTCACTTGATCGTTGCAGCGGGAATTGCGCAATCACCGGAGGGACGGATGATTTTCGCCAACCTCACAGTGAAAGAAAATCTCGAGATGGGGGCGTATCTTCGAAATGACAAAGCAGAAATCGCGAGAGACATGGATTTTGCCTTCACGATTTTCCCGAGACTGAAGGAGCGGATGAAACAACGCGGGGGTACGCTCTCCGGCGGTGAGCAACAAATGCTCGCCATCAGCAGGG
>CAZWIN010000246.1:0-4762 GCA_964633855.1 uncultured Chitinophagales bacterium | reverse complement strand
GTCAACTTTAGAGCTATTGTGTTTTCTTCCATCGGAGGCTTTTATGGTGCGACGACAGCCGGTCGGTTATACCTTGTGAGCGTAGCGACAGGAGATACCTTTGGAATAGGAACAGCACCGGGTATTACGTACGCATCGCTGTCATTCAATCCAATTACCGGGAAACTGTATGCCTCTGTTCGCCCGCCGTTCAGTGGACGGGATCGAATCTACACCGTGGATGTTGCAACCGGAGCCGCAACATTGGTGGGCGCCAATGGTGACAATATCACGACGCCCTCTATCACGTTTGACGGCCTTGGAGTTTTGTATGGCCTAAAAGGGCTCGCGCCCCAGGCAAGCAATTTGATACGTATTGATACGACTACAGGCGTTGGCACGCTTATCGGGCCGACAGGGCTCACCACTCTGCAGGCTATCGCGATGAGAGCCGATTCGCTCCTTGTCTCTGTTGATGAAAATGGCGGCAACGTATTTCCAGAGACTTTTGTGCTTGAACAGAATTACCCCAATCCATTCAATCCGGCAACGACAATACGATACGCCATTCCAAACACGAGCCACGTTACTCTGAGGGTGTTCGATGTGCTTGGCCGTGAGGTTGCGACACTTGTAGATGAGCAGTTGAAGGCAGGGGCGTACGAGCGGCAGTTTTATGGAGACAACTTTCCGAGTGGGGTCTATTTTTACAGGTTACAGGCTGGCAAGTTTTCCGACACGCGAAAATTACTCTTATTGAAATAATTTCAACACACGATGTGACCGCACCCGATAAACAACCGTGGTGCGGCTGAGCACTTGTTTTGTCTTTTTCACCAAAAGACAAAACACATGTGCGCTCTTCATTTTTTAGCAAAGGAAGATGAAGGGCGTTTTTGTCGCGTTCTCTCTTCATTGATGATAGTACTTCTATATACCCGGCAATCTGTTCTTGCTCAGACTCTTTTCCTAATCCGAGGTGGCGCATGCGTTCATACATTTCTACATTACTAGTGGTGATTATGATTGCCTTTTCCGGTTGTACAACAAAGAAGGCCGACCCGACGCCTGTTGAATCCCCAATTGCGAAGAAGATCAAACGCTTTGCTCAGACGGAACTGACGGGCGATATTTCCCGCCTCTCGCCCGGAGACCGGAAGGCGCTTGATAAACTCATCGAGGCCGCAAAACTGATGAATCAAATCTATCTCCGCCAGGAATGGGAGGGCAACGAAGCCCTGATGCAGCGGCTGTCTGCGGATACTTCATTCTTGGCAAAAGAACAGTTGAAGCTCTTCATGATTGACATGGGCCCGTGGTCAAGCCTCGACCATGACGAGCCATTTGTGGATGGTGTTCCGGCAAAGCCGCCCTATGCCAATTACTATCCGGCGGATATGACGAAAGATGAGTTCAATTCCTGGGTGGCAACACTTCCCGAAAGGGAAAAACAGCAAGCAACCGGTTTCTTCCATACCATCCGTAGGGGCACGGACAAGAAACTGAAGCTTGTGCCGTACAATGAAGAGTATCGGGAATTGCTCGAGCCTGCCGCACAATTGTTGCGCGAAGCCGCGGCACTCACTGATAATTCCACGCTGAAGTCATTTCTTGCCAAACGCGCTGATGCATTTATGAGTAATAACTATTATGACAGTGATGTGGCGTGGATGGACCTCGACAGTCCGATTGATGTCACCATTGGTCCGTACGAGACCTATATGGATGAGCTCTTCAACTACAAAGCAGCATTTGAAGCGTACATCACCATCCGGAATGATGAGGAGTCGGCGAAGCTGCAAAAGTTTTCGGCGTATCTCCAGGAAATCGAAGACAATCTGCCTATAGAAAAAAAGCACCGCAATCCAAAGCTTGGAGCGCTGTCACCAATTCGCGTGGTGGATGAAGTATTTGTCGGCGGCGAGGCCTCGGCCGGAGTGCAGACGGCAGCATATAATCTTCCCAACGACGAGAAGGTGATAAAGGAGAAGGGAAGCAAGCGCGTCATGCTGAAGAATGTGCAGGAAGCAAAGTTCAGAAACACGCTGATTCCGATCTCAAAAGTCGCTGTCGATGCTTCACAGCAATCGCTGATATCGTTCGAGCCGTTCTTCACACACATCCTTGCCCATGAACTCATGCACGGACTCGGCCCGCACAATATTGTAGTGAACGGAAAGAAGACAACCGTCCGGCAGGAAATAAAGGAACTGTACTCCGCGCTGGAGGAAGCGAAGGCGGATATTTCGGGATTGTTCGCGTTGCAATATCTCATTGACAAGGGAGTAGTTGGGAAGGCAGCTGAGCAGCAAATGTATGTGACGTTTCTTGCAAGCGTTTTTCGTTCCGTACGGTTCGGGATCAACGAAGCACATGGAAAAGGGATAGCAGTGCAGTGTAATTACCTGATGGACGAAGGGGCGTTTACCGTTGATGAAGCGACAGGTACATTCAAGGTGAATTTTGAGAGGATTGCACCTGCGGTTGCCAAACTTACTGGCGAAATCATGACCATCCAGGCAGAGGGAAATTACGCGAAAGCAAAGGCGATGCTGGAAACCTACGGCGTCATCCGTCCGCCGATGAAAGCAGTGCTTGACAAGCTGACGGATGTGCCCGTTGATATCAGTCCAGTGTTCGCGTTGGCACGATAACGTGCTTGTGCTTTCAGGAACCTCGCGGTAAAAGGACGCCGGTTCGGGGAAAGAGTGTCTGCTTGTCTGCCTTCATTGTTGCAGCATATGCGGTGTGTGGAGCGTTGCGGTATGGTTTACAAAAAAACGTCGCCTTATGTCAAACATAATCTTTTGATTTCACCAGAGTAGGATTGATGCTTTCCTTAAAAGACAAAACCGTATGTATCACGGGCGCCAGCAGCGGCATTGGAGCCGCCTGTGCGGATGCATTTGGGGCTCTTGGCTGCAAATTGATTCTTGTTGCGCGCCGCCGTACCCGGCTCGATGAAATGGAGAAGCGTTTTTCATCGGAAGAGATATCCGTTTTCACGGGCGAACTTGATGTGCGCAAACAAACAGCCGTGGAGGTGTTCTTTGATGCGCTTCCCCCTGAGTGGAAACAGATTGATCTTCTTGTCAACAATGCCGGCCTCAGCCGAGGACTGGCGAAACTCCATGAAGGAAACATTGAAGATTGGGAGGAGATGATTGATACCAACGTCAAAGGTCTGCTGTACGTTACCCGTGCAGTACTTCCTGGCATGGTAACGCGTAACAGCGGGCATATCATCAACATAGGTTCCATTGCGGGGCATCAAACATATCCCGGCGGGAATGTGTATTCAGCCTCAAAGTTTGCGGTCACAGGCATAACACGAAGCTTGCAGATGGACCTTCTTGGTACAGCGGTCCGGGTCAGCACGGTTGACCCGGGGCTTGTAGAAACCGAGTTTGCGCAGGTGCGTTTCCGCGGCGACAAGACGCGTGCTGCAAAAACTTATACAGGTATGAAGCCGCTTGCGCCTCAGGACGTGGCTGAAGCTGTGCTTTTTTGTGCGACACGGCCACCACATGTGAATATCGGCGAAGTGGTGCTGACATCAACGGATCAGGCTTCGGTGACAATGGTTCACAGAAGGGAGTAGCAGCCCATGGAATACATCAAACTTGGAAAAACATCGAGGGAAGTCTCACGCATCGGTTTGGGCGGGATGGCGTTTGGCGGGCAGTACGGCAGCATCTCGAAGATTGATGGTCTTCGCACTATTCACCAGGCAATCGACCTTGGCGTGACATACTTTGATACTTCTTCCGCATACGGTGATGGGCGCGCCGAGGAATGGTTGGGCGAAGCCCTTGGTTCACATCTTGACCGGGTATGTATCGCGAGCAAATCCGGTACAGCTAACGATCCGGAATCACAATCCGGGCGTATCAGGGACAAACACACCATTATCAAACAGGTGGAGGCGAGCCTCAAGAGGCTTCGTCGCGACTGGATTGACTTGTACCAGATTGACGGGCAGGATCCTTATACCCCCGTGAGCACCACCATGGAAGCATTGTTGGAGTTAAAGGAAAAGGGGAAAGTGCGGTTCATTGGCACACGTGATATCGAGCCCGGGCATTTGCGATCTTCATTACGCCACGGTGTGCTGGATGCAGTAGAAGCGCCCTACAATATTTTGAACCGCACGCCGGAATCGGGAGCTATTCCATTCACACGCGCAACCGGGATGAGTTTCCTCGTGTGCGAACCCTTCTGCTGCGGGTTGTTGCACGGACATCTCCATAAAAATTCATCGTTTGACCAGGGTGACCGCCGCATTCTTGACAAGCGTTTCCGAGGGCAACGCTACCGTGATAGTATTGAGATTGTCAACCGCCTCCGTACATTTGCCGAACAGGAGGGCTTGAGCATGACGCAGCTCGCGCTGGGCTGGCTGCTGCAGAATTCTTCCGTCAGTGTCGTCATTTGCGGGGCAAAACGTCCACAACACATCAGGGATGTTCTCATTGCAGACAAAACGCGCCTCACCACGGATCAACTTGAAATGATTGACAACATTGTGGGAGAAGTGAAATACGAGCAGCCGGTCTGACCATTCTTATTGCTATGACCGACCCACTTTTTCGTTTTAATGATGAAAATATCTTTAAACAATTGGAGACAGCCAGTTTCACCCTTGGGTATTACACTCTGAGGTTCTACACTGAGAATGGTAAGCCGGTCAATAAAATCACTGACACTATTTCGGAATTCTATCTTTATCCCTCAGTCGGAACTATGAGAGACAGTATTAGAAATATTGTCTTCTAATATACAC
>CAZWIN010000245.1:2952-4768 GCA_964633855.1 uncultured Chitinophagales bacterium | reverse complement strand
CTGAAGTTGCACCCCACGCGCCGTTTGCGGAAAGATTGCCCGCCGGTGATGTGAACGAAAATGTTCCGCTGCCATTAATGCTGCCCCCTGTACCGCCTCCACCGGAAACAGTGATGCCGATGACGACACTGAGTGGAAGGTTATCGGAAACAGAGGCGTCATTGATTGTGATGGAGGTTGTTCCGGCGCCAACCGGCGTGACAGTTATTGTGTCGTTACTCACCGACACTGTTGCAACTGCGGGGTCAGGTGCGGATGCTACAGAATAGGGCAATGTTCCGCCTGTGAGTTTCGCTTTCACTGCGCCGCCTGAATTCGGCACCGACAGGGATTGTCCTGCACCGGAGAATGTGAAGGTCTGAATTCCGGTGGTTGGAGGAGCCACCGGATTATCGTCCTTGCTGCAACCGCAAAGCCAAACGAGTGAGAATCCCAGGATGGCTGTTGAAAAGAGTACACCGATTCGGTTCATATTAAATTCCTTTTTGTTGGAAACTACGTGAGATACTGATGGAAAAATAATCCATTCCACAGGTCATTCAATACCCCAGACGGGGTATTCTGAATTTTCAGATTGATTTGAATCAGGAGAAATGGAGAAAGAGACAAACTGCGGAGGTGAAGGTACGCTGTATCGCGTTATACTAGTCCGCGTTCAAGGGCCACGCGAACAGCGAGGGCACGGGAGTGAACGTGGAGTTTCTTGTAGATGTTTTTTATATGGGTCTTGACGGTATGTGGACTGATGAAAAGTCGTTTGGCGAGAGTGGAGTATGTTTCTCCATGGACGAGTCCATCGAGTAACTCAAGCTCACGCTCCGAAAGATTCAGATCCACAGGTTCAACGGGCCAGGGGTCCTTCTGCTGTTTGCCGGGGGGTTTGGCACGCAAAAAGGAGAGCACTGTCCGTGCAATGCCCTGTGACATTGGGGCACCTCCCGCATGAAGTTCGCGAATGGCCTCAACAACGCTCTCTATCGGATCATCCTTGAGCATGTATCCCGATGCCCCGGCCTTGATAGATTGAAAGATCTTGGGCTCTTCCTCGAAGACCGTATACATCATAATCTCCACTTGAGGGAAAAGCTCCTTTAATGCAATTGTGGTTTCAATGCCGGAAATCCCCTGAAGATTAATATCCATGAGGACAACATCCGGTATTTGACTTGGCTTCATACGTTGCATCGCCTTGAGCGCCGCCTCCCCCGAGGCAAATGTTCCCGCAAGTTCGATATCATCAAAGAACGTGACTTGTTCCTCGAATCTTTTGCGCAATGAGGCGTTGTCTTCAACAAAAGCTACCCGTATACTCATAAGTACCTATCAATGTATAAGGTGAGTCTTGAAGCTCAATACCCCATGAGGGGTATTCTCGTGTCAATTGGTATCGATCGGGATACGGACTTGAACTTCTGTTCCACAGTCGGTTCTGTTTGTTATTGAAATAGTTCCACCCAACTCCTCCGCACGCACCCGCATGTTTCGTATTCCATTTCCCGATGTTTCATCAAGAGGGTTTCCTTCGATACCTTTGCCATCATCGGAGAGGGAGAGGTTGAGGAATCCGCCGCCCGTTTCTGCGGCAATACGGATATGCTTTGCATGTGCATGCTTGATGCTGTTTGTCAGCGCTTCCTGAAGAATGCGAAAACAGTTGAGCACTTGCACCGGGGAAAGAGATGCAGTGTCGGTCGCCGTCCTTGCCATTTCGAGGGACAATCCCTCGTGAAAGAGGAGCTGTTTGCGGGCATAGGATTCAATATGTTCTGCAAACTGATGAAAAGTCATGCCGTTGGAATTGAGCGCCCAGATGGTC
>CAZWIN010000245.1:0-2930 GCA_964633855.1 uncultured Chitinophagales bacterium | reverse complement strand
AACACGAAGTGAATTGACGAGACGTTCGGATCGCTCCTCGCGGTTGGGGGCATATTTACCGATGAGGTCAAGTCCGGAGATGATGCTGACAAGTTGCGCACCGACGTTATCGTGAAGGTCCCGGGAAATGCGCTCGCGTTCGTGCTGAAGCCGTTGCTGGATTTCAAATGCACGCAACTGTGCTCTGAGTTTCCTCGTGGAGAGATATCGGACAGTGCCAATGAATCCGGCGCCCATCGAGATGATTGCAAGCCCGATAAACCACGCTTGCTGCCAGAAAGGCGGAGGGATGACAATCCGGACCGGAGTGAAGTTGTCGTTCCATACCCCGTCGCTGTTGCTTACCTTGACCCGGAAAAGGTATTCCCCCGGGCCGACATTTGTATAGCGGGCATGTCTCATCGAGCCCGAAACAACCCACCCCGGATCAACCCCTTCGAGCAAATAGGCATATCTGTTCCGGAACGGGTCGACAAAATCCAGGACGGAAAACTCAAATGAGAATGTGTTCTCGTTGTGCGGGAGAATAATTTCCCCGAGCACTTCAAGGGGGTGTTCAAATGTTACCGGCTTGTCAAGCTGTGTAAATCCGGTGAGGACAATGCGTGAGGTAAAGGGGGTTTCCCGGATATCGTCCGCATGAAATGCATCTATTCCGTTGACGCCTCCAAAGTACATCATTCCAGTCTCATCCCGAAAGAACGCGCCGCGGTTAAACTCGGTATTCTGCAAGCCATCGCGTGTATCATAATTCCGGATCTTCCGGGTGGAGGGTGTAAACCTTGATATACCCTTGTTGGTACTCATCCAGACGTTCTGTTGTTCATCTTCCAATGCCGCATAAACAATATTGGTGGGAAGGCCGTCGGTGATCGTCAGGTGATCTCTTGGAGTTCCACCGGAATCAAAGCGAAACGCTCCCATATTAAATGTACCTGCCCAAAGATCACCACTGCCCGATTGAGTGAAACTGTTGAGTATCGGTACGGCGAACAACGTTGTGTCTTTGCGAGGGTCCCACACCTGTGATGTTGTTCTGCTGTGTGGATCGAACAGATAAAGGCCGTACGGACCGTTCCAGCATCTCCCTCTATCATCCCAGAACATTCCGACGAACGTGCCCATACCTTCTTCTTTCGTCTCAAATACATTGTCGATTACTCCGGTGATCGGGTGAATCGTTCCGATGGACTTTTCGCATGTGAACCAGATGGAGCTGTCCTTGCTGACGACCCTTGTCACCAAATCGCTGGCAATGGTCTCCGGATCGTCAACGTTATGCTGAAATCTTGTCCAGTTTCCAGACCGGGGTTCGAGACGATTCACTCCAGCGTACGTGGCGACCCAGATGGCTCCATGGTGGTCTTCCGTGATGGACCAAATAATGTTGTTCGAAATGGAATTGGGATTCTGAAGATCATGAGCATGGTTGGCAATGTGATCACGTGATGGGTCGTATTCATAGAGTCCGCCTCCATGAGTTCCAGCGTAAAGAGTACCATCTCTTGCTTTGAGCACAGAAAGCACAAACTTGTTCCCCATAAGGGAAAGCATTCTGTTGACTGCTGGTGGGTTGCGGAATTTCTCCTTGACGCGGGAGTATTTGTTAAGACCGTTTCCCCATGTCCCGCACCACAATGTGTTGGCGTCATCCTCAAACAAGGAAACCACGCGATTACTGCTGAGAGAAGAAGGGTCGGCGGAGTTGTTGGTGTGATGCACGAAGCTCTTCCCCGCCTCGTCAAACATATCAAGCCCACCACCATCCGTCGCGATCCAGATTCTTCCCTCGCTGTCCTCAAGTATGTCGCCCACGCTGTTGTGGTTCAGACTTGTTAGCTGGCTCTTCTCGTGTTGAAAATGTGAGAAACGCGCAGGTGGACCCCCGTCGATACCGCGCAAATTCAGGAGATCAAGCCCGCCTCCTTCAGTACCAATCCACATGCGTTGGTGACGGTCAATATGGAGGGATCGAATTTGGTCGCTTGTTATGGAAATTGGATTTCCGGTGTGACGATGTCTTTTTTTGACTATTCCGGTTGCGGGGTCGAATTGGAGGAGGCCATCGCTGAAGGTACCGAGCCAGAACATGCCGGAAGTGTCTTCCTCGACAGCAACGACAAGCCCCTGTGTTCCGAAAAATGTCGTCTGGTGGATTGTCACTGTCGATTCGGATTCGGTAAACGAGATCTTGATCAATCCTTCTGTTCCAACCCAGAGGTTATTTTCGCGATCCTCATGGAGCGCCATCACGCTCAGTGGTTTGTCGCGGAGTTCAGGCAAGTCAAGTGCAAGTCTGGCGAATCGGCCTGTGTGTTTATTGTAGAGATTCAGACCCCCGGTTGTACCGACCCAAACGCGGCCTTTGCTGTCCTTGAAAAGCGCTTGGATGTAGTACGAGGAAAGAGATGTCGAATCGCCCGGGATATTGGTAAAGACCTTGAACCGGTTGCCGTCGAACCTGTTCAGGCCATCGGAAGTGCCAAACCACATAAAGCCATCGTTGTCCTGCACTATACTTGTTACCACTCCGGCGGAAAGTCCCTGCTCAAGGCCTATTCTATCGAACCTCACGTGTTGAGACAGCGACTGAAAGATGGGTACGGCCAAGGCGAACGCAAGGATGAAGAGTCGTATGAGAGTCAATATCGTCAAGAATTGTGGAGTTGTAGTGTCAAATAATTTCAGGAGAAGTGCCGGGACTCACTATCCGTTTCTCCACGAATCAGATGAACGTAAAGAACGATATGGAAGAATCAGCGGGGATGCAAGAAGCAGCGGGCAGCCTCAGGGATTATCCCGTCACGGTATTCATTTGTGGTCGGGATTCTCTTCATCTATTCCCCATTGCAACGGATTGTTGGCAATGTACGTTCGGATGCGGTGAAGATCAGTATCGTCGCGAATGATATGGTCGTGAAACCCCCTTT
>CAZWIN010000244.1:0-4769 GCA_964633855.1 uncultured Chitinophagales bacterium | reverse complement strand
CACTATGCCGACCCGCCGTTGAAAATTTACGGAAATGTAAGCCACCTTGCTGCAATGATCCCGATGGCAGTTGGAGTTGCCCTTGCTGCGAAAATGCGGAAGGAGAAGGCCGTTGTAATGAATTACATCGGCGATGGCGGATGTAATGTGGGGGATTTTCACGAAGGGTTGAACATGGCGGCAGTGATGAAATTACCCTTCATCCTCATTATTGAGAATAATCAATTCGCTTACTCTACACCAAACAGCAAGGAATTTGCCGCACAAAAATTATCCGATAGAGCGTTGGGCTATGGAATGCCCGGAGTAACCGTTGATGGAACTGATGTCATGAAAGTGTACGCTGCCTGCCATCAGGCAGTCGAACGTGCACGCAGAGGCGATGGGCCGACACTCATAGAAACAATCACGATGAGAATGCATGGCCACTCTGCTTCGGATGATGCTTCGTATGTTCCGAAGGGGATGGTCGAAGAATGGAAGAAAAAAGATCCGCTGGAAAAGTTTGAGAAAATCCTCCTGAATGATCGCGTGCTTAACGACTTAAACAAGAAACAAGTAGAGGAGAAAATTGCTCTCGGCATAGAAGAGGCGGTGAAATTTGCGGAGGAAAGCCCGTATCCGCCCGCGGAGGAAGCTTCGGAAGGAGTGTACGCTCCCTGATGGCAATGATGACTTACATAGAAGCGTTATCCAGGGGAATGTGGGAAGAAATGGAGCGCGATCCGTCAGTGTTCCTGATGGGCGAGGATATTGGTGCTTATGGCGGTGCATTCAAAGCTACCAAGGGCTTTCTGCAGCACTTTGGCGAGGATCGTGTGATTGATGCAACTCTTTCTGAAGCGGCTATCGTCGGTGCAGTTACGGGAGCTGCTATTGTGGGGATGCGTCCGATTGCGGAAATGCAGTTTGCAGATTTTGTTACCTGCGGCTTCAATCAGTTGGTCGTAAATACAGCGAAGACACATTACCGTTGGAATTTACCTGTGCCTATGGTACTGCGACTACCAACAGGCGGCAACATTCACGGAGGCCCGTATCATTCATCAAACCCTGAGGCATGGTTCTTTCATGTACCGGGGCTGAAGATGGTTGCTCCATCAACTCCGTACGATGCAAAAGGCCTGATGAAAGCGGCTATCCGCGACAACAATCCGGTATTATATCTTGAGTACAAATATTTGTACCGCCGCATTAAAGGCGAAGTGCCGGAGGGAGAATATGATGTTGAGATTGGAAAAGGCGATGTAAAGCGCGGTGGTTCCGACGCGGTGATTTTCACGTATGGGTCAACAGTGCATAATTCTCTGGAAGCCGCCGAGTTGCTTGCGAAAGAAGATGGCGTCGAAGTCATGGTTGTTGACCTCCGGACCCTTTCGCCTTTGGACAAGGAACTTATCTTGAATTCGGTTAAGACAACGGGAAAAGTGTTGATTGTGCATGAAGACAATCTCACGGGCGGCATCGGCGCGGAGATTGCGGCGATTATCTCCGAGCAGGTATTCCAGTATCTTGATGCTCCCATACGACGGGTTGCTGCGCTGGATACACCGGTACCGTTTGCGCCGACGTTGGAGGAATTCTATCTGCCAAACACGCAGAAGGTCGTCAAGGCTCTTCGTGAGCTTTGCAGTTTTTAGAAAGTGATTATTCAAAGAAAGGATTGAACATCATGGCGCGAGTTGAAGTGGTCATGCCGCAAATGGGGGAGAGTATTGCCGAAGGAACTATCGTTCGTTGGCACAAGAAAATCGGCGATAAGGTGAAGAAGGATGAGACGTTGTTGGAAATCAGTACGGACAAAGTTGATTCGGAAATTCCCTCGCCGGCAGCAGGCGTACTTGCGCAGATAGTTGTTGAGGAACAAAAAACAGTTGCAGTCAGGACTGTCATCGCATATCTCGAAACTGATGGGGCCGGTGCTGTTGTAGAGGCACCAAAACAGGTTGTTGCGGAGGCCGTAAAAGCGCCGCCGCCCGCCGCCCCAATTCCACCTGTTGCTCCCGTTCCACCCAAAGTAACCCCTTCGTCTGCTCCGGCTAGTGGAAGGTTCTATTCACCATTAGTGTTGAATATCGCACGCACAGAGGGTGTTTCGATGAGTGAGTTGGAAATGGTGCCCGGCACAGGGGAAGGTGGGCGCGTATCAAAGAAAGATATACTCGCTTACATTCAATCACGAAAAAGTGGTGCTGGTGCAGTTCCTGTTCAAGCTGCTTCAGTGGTTGCGCCCGCTGCTCAGTCGAGACCTGTTCCCGCAGGTATTGTTGCCAAGCCTGTTGATGTGCCTGAACTTCGCGCTAAATATCCTTCTCCGCAGCATGATATTCTGCAGATGAGCAATGTGTTGCAAAAGATGGCTGAGCACATGGTAAAAAGTGTTCAGACTTCACCTCACGTGGCAGCAATACATGAAGTGGATATGACGAATGTGGTGAAGCATCGTGCCCAGCATGCTGCTGAATTCGAAAAAAAGGAAGGGTTCAAACTGACCTTTACTCCTTACATTGTTGAAGCTGTTGTGAAGTCATTGAAGAAATTCCCGCTTGTCAACAGTTCCATTGAAGGTGACAAAATTATCAAGAAGAACTTCATCAATTTGGGAATTGCCGTTGCCTCCGAGAATGGCCTCATTGTTCCAGTCATTAAGCATGCAGAAGAGAAAAACTTCCTCGGACTTGCCCGGGCAGTCAATGATCTTGCCCTGCGTACACGTAACAAAAAGCTTACGCCAGATGATATTCAGGGTGGAACCTTTACCATCTCCAACTACGGTGTGTTTGGTACCATGATCGGCACACCCATCATCAATCAGCCACAGGTTGCGATTCTTGGGACTGGAGCGATCAAGAAACGTGTTGCTGTCATTGATGAGGCGATTGCCATCCGCTCTATTGCCTATTTTACGATGTCGTTTGATCACCGGATTGTTGATGGGGCATTGGGTGGGAACTTCCTTGAGGAGGTTGTTCAACATCTCCAGAATTTTGACCATGCATTGAAATTCTGATGTCGTACATTATTCAAGAAATAGCTGCTGAAGAAGCGCCCCGGCAGCAACGTCCTGACTGGTTAAAGGTGAAGATCCCTTCCGGGGAGAACTTTGCCCGCCTCAAGAATATGATTGACGAACACAAGCTTCATACAGTGTGCGAGGAAGCCCGTTGTCCCAATATGAGTGAATGCTGGAACAGCGGTACTGCAACATTTATGATCCTCGGTGATATCTGTACACGTTCCTGCGGATTTTGTGCGGTGAAAACAGGAAAGCCGGTTGGCTTGGACTTGGAGGAGCCTTTCCGTGTTGCCAATGCCATTCGCATTATGGGTGTCCGTCATGCAGTGATTACGTCCGTAAATAGAGACGAACTCCCGGATGGTGGCGCCGCGATCTTTGCTGAGACAATCCGCCAAGCAAGATTGGTCAATCCCGGGATCAAAATTGAAGTATTGATACCTGATTTTCATGGAGTGGAGTGGGCTTTGGATATTGTTGTTGAGGCAAAGCCGGATATTCTCAACCATAATACCGAAACAGTCCCACGGCTGTATTCTCTTGTGAGACCCCAGGCAAAATATTCGCGAAGCCTTGATGTCTTGGAAATGGCAAAGCGCAAAGGAATGGTGACAAAGAGTGGATTAATGCTTGGGCTGGGGGAAAATCTTGAGGAAGTTGAAGCTGTGATGAAGGATCTGAATTCAATCAATTGTGATATCCTGACCCTTGGTCAGTACCTCCAACCGTCAAGAGAACACCTGCCAGTAAAGAGGTTCGTTGCGCCGGAAGAGTTCAGAATGCTCAAAATAAGGGGTTTGGAGATGGGTTTCCGCCATGTGGAGTCTGGCCCATTGGTACGGAGTTCGTACCATGCCGAACTACAGGTTGAGATCAAAAATCATTGACTCTTTTGCCGCAATTTTATATATTTTAGAACTCTCCAATCGTATAATTTCAACTGTATGTATTAGTTAGGAGCTGCAAGTGGATAAAGCTACACGCTTTTTCAAAAGCGTCGATACCGAACAAAAATGGCATCTTGTCGATGCTGATGGAAAAACTCTGGGCCGGATTGCATCGGAAGTTGCCAAAATTCTGCGTGGAAAGCACAAGCCGGCATTTACACCCAATGCGGATCTTGGTGATTTTGTTGTGGTTGTAAATGCGGCAAAAATCAAGTTGACGGGAAAACGTGCAGAGTTGAAAGAATATTTTCATTACACTGGGTATCCGGGCGGTGCGACGTTCACGAATTTCCAGGAGCTTCTCCGGAAAAGCCCCGATAAGGTGTTTGAGCACGCGATTCGCGGTATGCTTCCTCACAACACGCTTGGCCGCCAGATGTTCAAGAAACTCAAAGTGTACGGAGGCGCAGAACATCCGCATTCTGCTCAGCGTCCCGTTCCTCTTTCCATCGCAAACTAGGTTTGGAGTTTAGAATCCCATGCAGACACATACCGCACGCGCTATAGGTCGTCGTAAAACGTCGGTTGCGCGCGTCATACTGGCTCCCGGTTCGGGCAAGATTACCGTAAACAAGCGCGCCTTGGATCAGTATTTCGCCTTGGAAACATTGCGCACGACTATAGTAAAGCCGTTTGAAGTGACGCAGACGCTCGGCAAGTATGATGCGCGAGTGAATGTTGAAGGTGGTGGAAGTACAGGACAAGCTGGGGCAATCAGTCTCGGCATTGCCCGTGCACTTGTTGATGTCAGTGATGACAACAAATCCTCGTTGAGGAGCGCCTTGACTCGATCGGGTCGGAAGCCT
>CAZWIN010000243.1:0-4775 GCA_964633855.1 uncultured Chitinophagales bacterium | reverse complement strand
GGTGAACAGGTGATGGTGGATGAACATTGGGTTCCGCTTTTCAAGGTCTCGAAGGAAGTGAAAGGCCTTGTCAACGAAAACCTCAGCAAGACCATGAAATGACAGTGTGAGTAACTGATGGCCCTCGCGCGGATGGTTTGTGGAAATTGCGGTGCAACGGTGTCAGTGAAGGACCGTCATTGCCCCCAATGCGGCGAGCAAGTAGAGTTCGGTGGCTCTCCTGTTGCCTGTAATGTCTGTGGCCATACCAATACAAATCCGGGTGCGTTCTGTGAATCGTGCGGAGCCCGGATGCCGGGAGCAACGCCAGCCCAGACCGGCAAAACACCGGCTACAAAGAAGGACCAAGATGCCCGGGTAAAATCCGGAATACTGAAGCATCGTTTTGAACCGTGGCAGATTGGTGCCGGGGTAGTGATGCTTCTTCTTCTCGGGTATTTCGGCTATAGTGAATTGAACCGTACCTATCCCCCGGCGGTTGTTCAACAGGCTTCCAATCCCGTACAACAACAATCGTCAGTTCCTGTTGCAGAGATCCAGCGGTTGGAGCAAGTGCTGGAATCAAATCCGAATGATGCGGGCGCGGCACTGCAGCTTGCAAACCGATTGCACGATGCGGGGCTTACTGAGCCGCGGTATCTTTCGCGTGCAGTTGAAGTCTACCAGAAGTACCTCAAGCTGAATCCTTCCGACCCGAATGCACGTGTGGACCTCGGCATCTGTTATTTTGAAATCGGTAAAATGGATTCGGCAGCCTCACCCGGATATTTCCAACAGGCGGTTCAGCAGATGGAGACGGCGTTCCGTGCCCATCCCGACCATCAACCTGCGGCATTCAATCTCGGGATTGTGAGCCTGTTTATGGGGAACATGAAAGCATCCTCGGAGTGGTTCACAAAAGCAGCTGAACTGAATCCCGAATCAGACCTTGGCAAGCGGGCAAAGAACCTGCTCACCCAGCACTCGTTTCAGCAACCGGTAAACTGATACGGCCATTATCCAAAGAAAGGAGGAGTCATGCCCAGCGGAAAGAAGCGCAAGCGCCATAAAATGGCAACACACAAGCGGAAGAAGAGGCTGAGAAAACAACGGCACAAGAAGAAATAGCAGGGTATGAAATTCCTTCCGGCGCATTTGCCCGGCGTTTGATACGGGTGAATGCGCTACGAAAGGATGCTTGAATATTGGTTGATTTTGTGAAGTGAAGTTTATATCATAATTTCGAGATATTGAACAGTACGTCTTATTAAAATGTATTGAATAGAAGTTGGTGAGGGAGCTATGGCGCAGAACAATGGGATGGTAAAAGGGCTTGTTGTCGGGTTGCTCGCGGGTGGTGCAATAGGTGCGGTTCTGGCGCTGTTGTATGCTCCGAAGAGTGGCAAGGAATTGCGTGCCGATATCAAAGAGAAAGCCGATGATATCATCGGCGATGCCGAAACATATATGAAGTCCGCGCGGGAGAAGGCAAGCCAGATCGTCACCGACGCGAAGCAGCGGTCGGAACAGCTTGTCACCGATGCCCAGCGCAGGGCAAACTCGCTGATGGATGACGCAGACAAGATCATCTCCGGGGCCCGCCAGAAAAGCGGGGCCGTTGTGGAAGAAGGGATGAAGATCAAAAACGCCGTCAAGGCCGGCATGGACGCCTTCAAGGACGAACGGGAGCGTTCATAAACCTACTCACAGAGAGGGAATCACCGTGGATATTGCACTAACCTTATCTCTCATTGCCGCCCTTCTTGCACTCTCCGCAGTGTGTGTGTACCTGATTCTCGTCCTTGTCCGTGTACGCGATATCCTCAATAACGTTGAAAAGGATTTGAAGGAAGTGACCTCACGGGCGCTTCCGGTTCTGGATAACATGGAGTTCATTACTGCGCGAGTCAAGAGCATTACGGAGAATATTGACGATCAGGTGATGATGGTGCGCGATTCGATTGGTTCCATACGGGAAGTAGCGGACAATGTTGTTGCACTTGAGCGCAAGGTGCAGGAACGGATAGAGGGGCCTATTTTGGATACCGTGGCATTTATCGCCGCCCTGTTCAAAGGCGTGCGCACCTTTGTGGATCGCGTTCGCGCATAGGGCTCTTTACCGTACTTCGTTTTTTCTTCTACAGCT
The DNA here is from genome assembly GCA_964633855.1 of uncultured Chitinophagales bacterium. GTDB lineage: Bacteria > Bacteroidota > Ignavibacteria > UBA10030 > UBA6906 > CAZWIN01. Next base: position 2,650 of record CAZWIN010000243.1, on the reverse strand, counting down.
TCAACCCCGTTCTTTTGTCAAACTGATGTACAGCCGTAATGTCCGGTGACGTCTCAGGACCTGTCTTCCGGCCCGCGAACTACTTGGAGGTAAAAAACCACTCATGAAAGAATATTCACCGGCACACATTCGTAACGTCAGCCTGATCGGCCATGGCGGTTCAGGCAAGACTTCGTTTTCAGAAGCCATGCTTTTCTCTGCAGGCGCAATCAATCGTCTTGGCCGTGTCGAGGAGGGCAATACACTCTCTGATTATCACCCCGACGAAATTGAAAGACAGATCTCCATCAATTCTTCACTGCTCTTTTGTGATTGGAAGGGGATCAAGTTTAACGTGCTTGATACGCCGGGGTACACGGACTTTACCGGTGAAGTAAAATCATCACTGAGTGTATCCGACAACGCCATTATTATTCTCAAAGCAGTGGAAGGTGTTGAGGTCGGGTCGGAAATCGTCGGCAAATACACCAATGAGCTGCGCAACGCCGTCGTTTTTGTGGTGAACAAGCTTGACCATGAGAACGCCGATTTTGACAAGGTGATGAAACAAGCGCATGAGCTGATTACGCATGATGTTATTGCAGTACAATTCCCACTCAAGCAGGGGCTGGGGTTCGATAGTATTGTTGACGTACTGCGCATGAAAGTGCTGAAGTTTGCTGCCGGTGGAAATGGAAAGTACACGGAGCAGGATTTGCCTGCTGATGTAAAAGCGCGCGCTGAAGAATACCGCCAGCAATTGATTGAGTTGATAGCCGAAACAGACGAGAACCTGCTGAACAAATATCTTGAGCAGGGAAACCTCTCTGATGATGAAATGAGAACAGGGCTTCGTGCGGCAATCAAGAACAGGAAAGTGTTTCCATTATTGTGTGCTGCCGCCACTGCGAATATCGGCGTCTCCAGCGTAATGGATTTTATGGCCGAATACTGTCCATCACCCTATGACATGGGCGAACTGAAAGGGAAAACTCCCGGAGCACAGAACGGCGCAGAAGTCATGGTGAAGCAGGACCCCAACGGCGCGCCATCGCTGTTTGTCTTCAAGACGGTATCGGAATCGCATGTCGGCGAGCTTTCGTTCTTCCGCGTCTGTTCCGGTACCATTATGCCCGGGCTCGACATGGTGAACGAGTCAAACGGCAAGCCTGAGCGGCTCGCACAGCTATTCCTGATGAACGGTAAGGAGCGCAAGGAAGCTGGAAAGCTGTTGGCAGGTGATATCGGCGCCGTCGTCAAGCTGAAGGATACGCATACCAACAATACACTGAGCAGCAAAGCATTTCCGATTCTCTATTCCTCTATTGTGTTCCCTGACCCGGTCTATCATGCTGCCATACTGCCGAGGGCGAAGGGCGACGAGGAGAAGATGTCGACGGGACTTCACTCTCTTCACCAGGAGGATCCGACGTTCCTGTTCCGTGTTGACCCTGAGCTTCACCAGACGATCATCAGCGGGCAGGGTGAACTGCATCTTGACATCATTGTGAAGCGGCTGAAGCAGAAATACAATGTTGATGTAGACCTTGTTGAACCGAGGGTGCCGTACCGTGAAACGATCAAAGCTGTGGTCAAGGACGCCGAGTACAAACACAAGAAACAATCGGGTGGGCACGGCCAGTACGGCCATGTACACCTGAGATTGGAGCCGCTGAAACGTGGACAGGGCTTTGAATTTGTTGACGAGATTGTGGGCGGTGTTGTGCCGGGTAAATTTGTTCCCGCCGTGGAAAAGGGAATTGTTGACACACTCAAGGATGGCGTGCTTGCCGGGTATCCGGTGGTTGATGTACGCGTGGCGCTCCATTACGGGTCATACCACGACGTTGACTCCTCGGAAATGGCATTTAAAATTGCCGGTTCGCAGGCATTTAAGAAGGGCTTTCTCGAAGCCAAACCGATATTACTTGAGCCCATCTATTCGATTGAAGTGAAAGTGCCTGAAGAATCGATGGGAGATGTTATGGGAGATATTTCCAGCCGGAGGGGAAAGATCCAAGGCATGGAGGCCATCGGACACTACCAGGTGATTCGCGCACAAGTGCCTGCTGCAGAGTTGCACAAGTACGCGACAGTCCTCCGTTCACGGACGGGCGGACGCGGTGCATTTAGTGCGAGCATGTCGCATTACGAGGAAATGCCGCGAGACCAGGCGGAGAAGATCATTGAGGCGGCACAAAAGAACAAGAAGGAACAGGAAGCATAATACTCAACTCGGTATTGCAAGAAGGTTGGGTCTGCGTTCCGGGGTCCCAACCTTTTTATTTGCCGTCGGATATTTGACAAGCGAGGAACAGCTATGAAGCGTATGTGGTCACCGTGGCGGTCAAAATACATTGAGTCATTCGGAAAGCCGGCCCCAAAAAAGAAAACAACAAGCTTGTTCTCGGAAGCGCTTCGAGCAAAGAATGACGACAAGCATTTCATTGTCTGGCGCGGGAAAAAGTGCTTCGTGATCATGAACCTGTACCCGTACAACAGCGGGCATCTGATGATCGTTCCGAACAGGCAGGTATCGTCGTTCGGCAGCCTGACGGATGAAGAGTTGTCGGAAATTATGCAAATATCGCAACGGGCGATCGCCATACTTGACAAAGTGATGAAACCTCAAGGATATAATTTCGGGGCAAATTTTGGCCGGGCAAGCGGT
>CAZWIN010000242.1:0-4778 GCA_964633855.1 uncultured Chitinophagales bacterium | reverse complement strand
ACCAGAGTGATGTTTGCAGTGCATCATGAAAACGATTCCCAGCCGGAGTACTATCGCGACGGGAGCGGTGCAATGACTGTGTTTGGCTTCGGCAGAGACAATGTGACCTGCTGCCCGAGGTTTTTGAGCGCGGTACCACAACACTTCACCGTCGGCTTCTCCGAAGACTCCAGCTATGCCGAGGCCAGCAAAGCCATCAACAATGCCTACCAGCCATTGGGCACGACTGTGTCCGGCGCTGAAGTGAGGCCACCGGCTCCGCTTGTTGGTGGAAATGCTCCGGCGAACGAATTGGAAATCACTCTGCCAAGAGAGTTTGCTCTTGAACAGAACTTCCCGAATCCGTTCAATCCAGCGACAACAATCCGGTATGCGTTGCCGGGTGATGTTCAGGTCACACTGAAGATCTACGATCTCCTTGGACAGGAAGTCGCAACGCTCGTTGACGGGTTCCACGTTGCGGGTCGTTACGAAGCACGGCTGAACGGCACAAACCTTGCCAGCGGCATTTATCTCTATCGTCTGCACGCCGGCAACTTTGTAGAGACGCGACGATTGACGCTCATTAAATAACAGTCCCGCTGATTGTTGTGCAAGAAGGTGAGGGTCCCCATGACTCTCACCTTTTGTTTTTTCCGTTCACGTGATTCATACCTCATGGCTGCACTCGTTCCTTTGCGGACAATCACACTTCATGATCCACTGTTATGAAAATTTATTAAGAGAAGTCTTTTTTCTTTACTTGTGAAGGCTGTGTGTGTATATTGAGCGCAGAAAGTTAATGCGTTTCAGATTTCATCCGATGAGCTCTTCAAGAAGGCCGAACGATCCGGCCTGATCAGAGCTCCGCTAATCAAGGGTTCTTATTGAGTGAAGTTGGTCTGCGGTTTCCCAATCCCGTTGTTCCTTTCTCTCGTCCAATCGGTATCACGTTCTATTCACATTATTCTTTTCAAGGAGGCAAATGATGCGTCAATCCCCCCGTTTGACCATTGCCATGCTTACGGTACTTACTGCAATATTCCTGGGCAACACCATGCAGGCGCAGTTCCTGGTGAACCCGCAACCTGGCGACATTTTCAAGGAGTATCCCAAATATATCAGCTCCAGCAATGACGATTTCCGGGTCACAGACCCGGCCAGTCCGGACCCTCGTGCACAAGGATATCTGCCGAACCACACCCTGAGTATCAACATCAGCGACATGCAAGGTGCGACGCGTGCAGAGATAATACCGGATATGTGGGGTGGACATGCAGGAACCACCGGCAAGAAATTCCGCTTCAACAATAACGCATGGATCACCATCCCCGAAATGGGAGTTGCCAATGGCATACCAGCCGGACATGACGGACAATGCTATGTTCAACAATTCAATCCCACGGTGGCAATTCCAATTGGCCATTTGCAGCAAGGGAATAATACTTTCCAGGGGACATCAGGAGGCCAAACCTGCTACAACTTTAACTGGGGACAGTGGGGATGGTACGGCGTGGTCGTCAGAATTTATTATAGCAGCAGCAAACCACATGCGACCGGTTCAATTTCCTCTCCCAGCTCCGGCTCAACAATAGGAGAGAATCCGACTGTTGCCGCAACCACTTCCGGTGGAGCAACGTCGGTGGACTTCCTCGCCTATTACAATGGATATGACTTTGATGGTGATGGTGTAACCCAGCAATACCATCATGGGTACCACCGATTGAAGACAGAAACGTCAATGGTGATGAAGAATCATGTTGGTACAGACAACTCTTCACCATTCTCGGCAACATGGAACACCAACCTCGTCCCCACTCAGGGTGCCGGCAGCATCAAATTTCTTGCACGCATCAAAGACGCCAGCGGAACGTACTTCGTTACGAATGAAGTTACCAACATCACTCTACAGCGCACCGGTTCAGTGAAGATGTACAAGGTTACTAACGTCCCTGAGAGGTTCTGGGTCCGCAATGGTCGAACACCACGGACAGTGAACTTCACGATTCCGGCGGGCGACAATCTTGCAAACGCCACGGCTGCCACACTCGTGATGTCTACCTGGAATGGTAACGACATCTCTGAAAATGCCAATACTTCGATCAAAGTGAACAGTCATACCTTTGCCGACTTCGGGGCAGATCACTTCTGGTCGTTTGATGCAATCGCATTTCCGAAGACTGCATTGCGCAACGGGTCCAACGACATAGTCGTCACTGCAAATACCGCTGAACACGGGATAGAAGGGCTCTGGCCAGGACCGGTGGTTATTGTCCGATACAGCACAGGCGGCGGAGGCGGAAACACGGGACCGGAGATAACGCAGCATCCCGCGAATCAGTCTGTTACAGTTGGAGAGACTGCCACATTCACTGTCCAGGCAACCGGATCAGCAACACTCACTTATCAGTGGCAGAAGAACAACTCGAATATTTCGGGAGCAACAAATCCTTCCTATACCACTCCGCCGACGGTGATCGGTGATAATAATTCAACATATCGCTGCGTAGTCACCAACGGGTTTGGCAATGCAACAAGCAACGCAGCCACACTGACTGTCGGCGTCGTTTCCGGTCCAAATATTACACAACACCCGGCCAACAGGACCGTCACCGTGGGTCAAACGGCTACGTTCAATGTGGTAGCAACCGGCACTGCACCCTTGACCTACCAGTGGTATAAGAACAACGTACTGATCGTCGGTGCGATCAGTGCATCGTATACAACCCCACCCGCCGCGCTCACGGACGATGGCAACCAGTATCATTGCATAGTTACCAACCTCATCGATAATGCAACAAGCAACCCGGCCACACTCACTGTCAACGAAGCCCCGCCTCCGGGATCCAATGTGATCAATAATCCGAGCTTCGAGTCGGGCACCACCGGTTGGGTTTTCTATACCAACGGTTCGGGTGATTTCACATCCATGCCACCGGGAAACGATGGTGCAAACGCGGCCAGATTGAATATCGTGTCCATCGGCAACAACATGCAGTTGTATCAATCAGGAATATCGCTTGAACCGAACACGTTGTACACACTGACGTTTGCGGCATATTCATCGAGCGGCAATGACCTCCGGATGTCTCTCCAGCGACACGATGCTCCTTATACCAATTACGGACTCAGCAACGTTCCAGTGAACCTGACAACCGGCTGGCAGGTGGTCACGTTGCAATTTACCACGGTCGGGTTTTCCGCCGCGGAAGCGGTAAACAACGGGAGACTCCGTTTCGTTCTGAACGGCAACGCAGCAGCCGGTGACGTCTACGTTATCGACAATGTCGTTTTGCAAACCGGCAGCGGCACTCCCCCGCCGACAATCACGACGCATCCCGCAAATCAAACAGTTGCTGCGGGTCAACAGGCGACATTCAGTGTGGTGGCATCAGGATCGGGGCTCAGCTATCAATGGCAGAGAAATACCGTTGATATACCCGGAGCGAACAGCGCATCGTACACAACACCGCCAACAACCATTGCCAACAATGGCGAGGTGTTCAGGTGCCGCGTGTCAAATGCCGGCGGACCCGTCAACAGTAACAATGCAACTCTGACAGTCACGACATCAACAGTAGTGAATCTGTTGACAAACCCGGGCTTCGAATCAGGCACCACCGCCTGGAATTTTCACACGAATGGTGCCGGCAGTTTTATTGCGGAGCCACCCGGTCTTGCAGGAAACAACAGCGGCCATGTTGAGATCACAGCACAGGGTACAAATGTACAACTGTACCAGTCTGGCATCAACCTGATTGCCAACGCACGGTACAGGATAACATTCTCTGCATATTCACCAACAGGACACGATGTTGCATTGTTTGTCCATCAACAAGGACCGCCCTACACAAATTACGGGTTGAGCAATGTTCTGGTTGATCTCTCGGCAACGTGGCAGACGTTTGTCGTGCCTTTTACATCTCGGAATTTTGCCGGCACTGTGAACGATGCACGGTTGCGTTTCTGGATGTCGCCGTATGACGCGCCAAATGATGAGTACTTTTTTGACAACGTGATGCTCGAACTGGTGCCGAACGAACCGGCAGGTTCAGCCGGTATATCGGGCGGCCAGGGAATCAACGTGACCCCAACGGCGTTTTTGTTGAATGAGAACTATCCGAATCCTTTCAATCCGACCACCACTATTTCGTATGGGGTTCCGGAAGATGCCTCGGTATTGGTAGAGGTGTACAACCTGCTGGGCCAGATGGTGGTGACCCTTGCTGAAGGGGTTCATCAGGCGGGCAACTACACTGTGGCATGGGATGGGCGTGATTCCGAAGGAAATCAACTTGGCAGCGGAATCTACTTCTATCGGATGAATGCTGTTGGAGGTTCAGGTGCCACTTTCACGAGCATGAAAAAGATGGTATTAATGAAATAGCTCTGGCTCTGTTTTTCTCCTTAAATGGACGGTGGACTTCGAGTCGCCGTCCATTTTGTTGTTTTTGTGTCATTATTGGCAATTTTCCCTCCGATTCTCCCGGTTCCGGTGACTCAGAACACGGGTTTCCCACTCTACTCTTCTTATAATAATAGGGCAAGCAAGTCCGAGATTCGTGGTAGTTTGAAGTACGGCCATTTTGCAGCTTGTAATCTGTGTCACTCTTCGATTGCTTGAGTTTGTTGATATTGTGCCCATCAGGTTAGGGACAACTATACCCTTCTGATGTTGAGTTCGTGCCGTGGTCGGGGGGACCAGGTACGAATCAGGAACTCCCCCCTGTTCTTTCAATCACCAGACTAAGAATCATAAATGACTTCATCGCATCGTCTAGTAGCATTTCGGGGGTTCT
>CAZWIN010000241.1:0-4789 GCA_964633855.1 uncultured Chitinophagales bacterium | reverse complement strand
ACCGCGAGTGCATCCTCGGCGAGGTTGTGAAAGGGAAGATGCAGTTGTCGCAGTTTGCGTGGGATTTGGATCGGGGAACCCGGGGAATGTCAATCGAACCTTTGAGGAAGGTGCTTAAGGAAGAGTTTGGGATCGACGGTGTTATGCTTGAGAGAGTTCTGGAAATCGAATTGGCTACGCATCTCTTCCAAAAAGAAAAAGCCGTCAGGATCTGGCGGCTTTTTCGCGTAGGGATAGTCCGTTGGGGTGCAGCATGCTGCACCCCAACACAATTTGATCCTATTGTTATGCCGGCTGCTTCACAATCCTCAGATACGGCTTCGGCGCTTTCCATCCCTCAGGAAACTTCTCCTTCGCCTCAGCTTCGGGCACAGAGGCCAGGATAATCACGTCTTCTCCGTTCTTCCAATTCACAGGCGTTGCGACCTTGTGCTTCGCAGTCAACTGCATTGAGTCCAGTACACGAAGGATCTCATCAAAGTTGCGGCCTGTGGACATTGGATAGGTGAGAGTCAGCTTGATTTTTTTGTCCGGACCGATAATGAAGACACTCCGGACCGTTTGATTCGTTGCTGCTGTTCTTCCTTCCGAAGTCCCGGTCTCACTCGCTGGAAGCATATCGTAGAGCTTCGCCACGGCAAGATCGCCGTCGCCAATCATCGGATAGTTGACGCCATAACCTTGCGTCTCTTTGATATCCTTTTCCCATTCAGTGTGGCGATCAACCGGGTCAACACTCAAACCGATGACCTTGCAATTGCGTTTTGCAAACTCCGGCTGAAGTTTTGCCATGTATCCAAGCTCTGTCGTGCAGACGGGGGTAAAATCTTTCGGATGTGAAAACAGAATGGCCCATCCGTTGCCAATCCATTCGTGGAAGTTGATTGTGCCCTGAGTTGTAGCGGCTGTGAAATTCGGCGCTTCATCATTGATACGCAGTGACATGGCGAGGCCTATATTTTTTTGGAGTGTTAGCTAAAGAAATGAGTTGCTTAAAAAATACCAAAATGGAATTGCGAAGGCAAGTAACCACCGCGTTACGCGGCTCACCAAGTGTCCAACATTAAGCAACATTCGACCCCGCAAAGGCCCATCATTCCTCCCGCGAGATCGGCGGCTTAGGCAGTCCTTTCCATATTTGGGAAGCGAACGTGCCGTTTTCCTAGAAACTGGAAGTGAGTTCCATCCCCACAACGCAAGTCCATGTCAAATTGCCTGATTTTGACACGGTTTGGTTTTCCCGGTTTGGGTTCTTCTCTGGCATGCACCTTGACCTGCTTTACTGTGATCAATCTTTTGCAGAAGGAGGCGTTAAAATGCCGACGAATCAAGAGTATTGGCAATTGATAGAACAGAAAATATGCTCGAAGTGTGTGGATGGGGATGGTTTCGGAGGTTGCCGGTTGCACCATTCTCTAGACTGCGGGCTGAAAAAGTACTTTCCACAGATCATTGAAGTTGTGGGCTCGACATACGGAAGCTCAATCGAACCTTACGAGAGAGTTCTGAGAAACAAGATTTGCGGTATTTGCATCCACGAGTCACCGGGAGGAGTTTGCTCACTTCGGGACGACGTGAACTGTGCCCTGGACAGGTATTATCCTCTGATTGTCGAGGTCATTGAAGAGGCACAGGTGAATGGACAACCCGGCAGGGTTCAAGGTCTATGAATTACTCAACGAACAGAAGAGGCACATCATGATACGGAAACAGGATGCTCTCGACTATCACTCGTCGGGACGACGGGGAAAAATCGAAGTGGTTGCAACAAAACCTTGTGCAACGCAACGTGACTTGTCGCTGGCCTATACGCCCGGGGTTGCGGAGCCGTGCCGGCAAATTGCACAGGTACCTGAGGATGCATACCTCTATACCAGCAAAGGGAATTTGGTCGCAGTGGTTTCCAATGGGACGGCCGTGCTTGGCTTGGGCGATATAGGGCCTCTTGCGGGGAAACCTGTCATGGAGGGAAAAGGAATTCTGTTCAAGCGATTTGCGGATATCGACGTGTTCGACATCGAGCTGAACGCGCCGAATCCTGACGATGTTATCCGGACAGTTCAGATGCTTGAACCGACGTTTGGCGGAATCAACCTGGAAGATATCAAAGCTCCGGAATGTTTTTACATCGAAAGCGAACTTCGGCGAACCCTGTCCATTCCTGTCTTCCATGACGATCAACATGGAACCGCCATTATCAGCGGCGCCGCGCTGATGAATGCTCTTGAGATTGTCGGGAAGAGAATCGATCAAGTAAGGGTGGTGTTCAACGGTGCCGGCGCGGCAGGTCTTGCATGCGCACATTTTTATGAACTCCTCGGCGTGCGTCACGAAAACATTCTCGTCGCGGATACCAAGGGCGTGATCTTCAAAGGAAGAGAAGAAGGGATGAATCCCTACAAGGAATACTTTGCCGTTGACTCCCGGGTGCGGACGCTTGCCGACGCGATGGAGGATGCCGACGTGTTCTGCGGGGTCTCGTCAAAAGGTGCGGTAACAGCGGATATGATACGGTCAATGGCTGCGAACCCGATTGTGTTTGCGATGGCGAATCCTGATCCTGAGATTACCCATGAAGAGGCAACAGCGGCACGAGACGATATTATCATGGCCACCGGAAGGTCTGACTATCCGAATCAGGTGAATAACGTTCTCGGGTTTCCTTTCATCTTCCGTGGCGCTCTGGATGTGAGGGCAACCGCAATCAATGATGCAATGAAAGTCGCCGCAGCAAAAGCCCTTGCAGATCTTGCAAAAGAGGATGTCCCCGACGCTGTCCTGCGAGCGTATGGCGTCAAGCGACTGGAGTTTGGTCGTAACTACATCATCCCGAAGCCACTCGATCCGAGAGTACTGCTGCGCGAAGCCTCGGCAGTAGCTCAGGCCGCAATTACTTCAAAAGTTGCCAGAAAGCCCTTCGATGACGTTGGAGCGTACGTGGACTCTCTGGAGGCAAGACTGGGAAGGTCGCATGAGGTTCTGCGGATGTTCATACACAAAGCGCAGAAGTTCCCCAAGAGGATTGTGTTCCCGGAAGGCGAAGAGGAAAAGATTCTCCGCGCTGCACAGATCGTCGCGGATGAGGGGATTGCACGACCAGTCCTTCTCGGGAGAGAATCGGTTATTCAGAGAAAGATTGAAGAACTGAAGCTTGAAATTAAAGATGTGAAGGTGATAGATCCTGCTGCTTCGCCAAAGTTTGATGCCTATGCCACGGAGTTTTACCGTGAACGCCAGCGAAAAGGGATGACGAAGTTCGACGCCGAACGACTGACGAAGACGCCGAATTGCTTTGGTATGTTGATGGTTGCGAGGGGTGATGCCGACGGATTGATTTCCGGCCTTACGCAGAACTATCCTGAAACGGTACGTCCCGCCCTGCAAATCATCGGGAAGAGGGCAAGAGTGAGCAAGGTCGCCGGGCTGTACATGCTTGTGTTCAAAAACCGCACGTTATTTATTGCGGACCCGACTGTCAATATCGACCCCACCGCGGAAGAACTTGCAGAGATTACATTGTTGGTTGCAGAGAGGGTTAAACAATTCGGCATCGAACCCCGTATTGCACTCCTGTCATTCAGCAATTTCGGCAGCACGCGGCATCCGCTGAGCAATAAGGTGAGAACGGCTGCGGGGATCGTGAAGAGACGCGACCCCGGGCTTGTTGTTGACGGCGAAGTAATGGCGGACACGGCCCTTACTCCTGAGATACTGTCAGAGATCTATCCATTCAGCACTTTGAAGGAACCAGCAAATGTGTTGATCTGTCCCGATCTTACGTCAGCGAACATTGCCTATAAACTTCTCGCACATCTTGCAGATGCCGTTGCCATTGGACCGATGTTGCTGGGTATCCGAAAACCAGTGTATCTCCTTGTGCCGGGAAGTGAAGTTGCGGATATTGTGAACATCACGGCAATGGCTGTCTTCGATTCCAGAACTGAGGAAGAGGACCATCCGAATATAAGGGATCTTGCCTCCCGGTACGAAGTCGCGATTCCATCCTAGTTGTCCATCAGCATATATCATCTTCGGGGCCCGCACTGGCGGGCTCCGTGTGTAAAAACTGTTCGCTGAAATAACACAAACTGCGGAACGCTCTTCTCGTTTTCTCTTTTTGGGTAGCGTGTGATGAGAAACATGCGATTTTAAGCCCGTCTTTCTTGACTGTTTCGAACTCCGTTAGCATATTGTCGTAGCAACATTCCTTCCCTCCCCAAAGAAATTCTCAAAACAACAGTTATCTCAGAAGGGCTGAAACCATGGGTCAGCAACAGATACTCATGCTTCTCATCGGCATTTCGATCATCGGTATCGCCGTGTCATGCGGCGTTATCACGATGCAAAGTGCAACCGAACCGGATTGCAGAGAACTCCTTGTCCGCGATTTGCAGGACCTTGCGGCCGATGCACAGGGTTACTTCAACACTCCTCTTGAGTATGAAGGAGGAGGAGGGACATTTCTCGGATTGCAAGCAGGCATCAGCGGCATCCGGAGATTAACTGTAAACCCATCCACAGCTCACGGCGACTTTTACATTGCGCGGGAAGGGGATGTTTCATCCGTGGAGATTGTTGCGATAGGAACCCGCCGCGGCTGGGATGAACGGCTTCCGGTTCGCGTTGTTGCGACGGTGCATGCAGATACTTCTTTTATTCGCGTTGTAAACTGATTCTCGATGCCCTTTCTTTTTAGAAAAGTCTCGCTCATTTGGTCCGTCCTGTCGTTCTAAGTGAGGTTGTCCAATAAGTAAGTCACAATTGAAAAAAGGGCTCGCGATTTCACGGC
>CAZWIN010000240.1:0-4804 GCA_964633855.1 uncultured Chitinophagales bacterium | reverse complement strand
TTTCCGATGCGGCTCTCCTGTTCCGGTGTTGCGGCACGCGCAAGAAGCAAACAGGTGCTTGTGGAACCGGGCGGAGCAACAAGCACCCAGCGTTTGGTTTCGCTCAGAATAGTATCTTCAACGAGTGTAAAATTCAGTGTGTTTGTAAAGAAAGCAATCGCTTCGTCGTAGTCGCGGACAAGGTAGGAAATGTAGCCGAGGGTTTGCTTCATAAATTGCTACTTTTGATTCACAGTAACAGTTGTCTTGTACTTCGGAAGATAATCGAGGCGATTATTCTCCCATCTCCTACATCGTTGCACAATCCCGAGAGTGTCGATGAAGCACATTCTTCAATCAAGAAACCCAGAGTGCCAACCAAAACAGAAAAGGACATGAACACCACCAACACCTATCCGGTGGCCGAAGAGCGTCGCATTTGACCGGGAATATTGTAACACAATGCCGGTATGAAGATCATCTGAAAACAGCCAGTAAAACCCTGCGCTTCCCCAGTATCCGAATCCGGATTTGTTCTCTTCCTGATAAAACAGGTCACGGTCAACCTGCGTGGTTGTCGCCGCTCCAATCATGCCGATACCACCTGCTACATGGGGTTGGATCACTCCCTCCGGGTTGAATACTTTGCGAAGCCCGGCATTCAATTCATAGGCTCCCGAATAATCGCCTATGATCCCTTGGAGCCGTGGTATAACCGGAGTGTAGGAAAGAAGTAACTGAAGCGAGAAACTGACCGGCCAGTTTCTTTTGCCTGCATCAATATCCAGCAGTCCGAACTCAAAATGGTGCTGTGCCGGTACCCATCCTGCATCCAGGTGTTTGTAGCCAATAACATAACTCAGGTGAATAGTCCACGGATCGGGATTTGTTAAAACTGACGAGTCAGGCTCGATGTTCATCCCCAAAGATGCATGTGCGGGCCAAAATGTAATAAGCCCACACAAAAGTGATGTCAATATATAAATGACAACCTTCACTCGTGCACCAGTCAGAAACAACCCTGAGATTACGCCGCGGCCATCTCGGCTCCCGGACTGTACAACTCAAGAAACTTTGTGAGATGATCGAGAATAGGTGCCGCTTCGGTGAACTGCATCAACTCATTACGGATCTTTGAGACATGCGGAAGCCCGCGCAGGAATCCGGAGTAATGCTTGCGCAATTCAATCACTCCGGTTCTTTCCCCTTTGAACTCCACTGCAAGGCGCAGATGCTCTTTGAGCAGATCAACCCGTTCTTCGACTGTCGGGTCGGGAAGCAGTTCGCCTGTGGCAAGATAATGCTTTGACTGCCGGAATATCCAGGGATTGATCACCGCTCCGCGGCCGATCATCACGCCGTCGCAGCCGGTTGTATCGAAAACGTTCTTTACATTCTGAGGAGTAACAACATCTCCGTTAACAATAACCGGGATGGAAACGGCCCCTTTGATTTTGGGAATCCAACTGTAATCCACTGCACCCTTGTGGCCCTGGTCTCTGGTGCGGCAATGAATAGTCAGAGCTTTGATGCCGACCTGTTCACACATCTTTGCCACCTCAACGATTCTGATACTCTTGGCATCCCAACCGAGGCGTGTTTTGAGAGTCACGGGAACCTTTACGGAGTTGACCACGGTAGAAGCCAGCTTTTCCATTTTCGGCAAGTCACGCAGAAGCCCGGCGCCCGCACCACGTAAAGCAACATCCTTCACCCAGCAGCCGCAGTTGATATCAATGATATCCGGATTGAAACTCTCGGCAAGCTGCGCGGCGCCTTCCATCGAGGAGATTTCACCGCCATAAATCTGAATCCCGAACGGCCGTTCCTCGTCCCAGAAGAACATCTTCCTTTTGGTCTTTTCGGAGTTCCGGATCAGCCCCTCGGAATTCACAAACTCGGTATACACAACATCGGCGCCGAGGCGTTTGCAAATCACCCTGAACGGCAGATCCGTTACGTCCTCCATCGGGGCAAGGAGGATGGGCCTCTCTATTTCAACAGAACCAATTTTCATAATGCTACAAGATAGCCAATAGCCAAGGCTATTTCAACAGCATCATTGTCCGGACTATTGCCCCACCCCCGGCCTGCAAACGGCAATGATACACTCCTGTCGGTAAATCATCCGCTTGCCAATCAACTGCATATTCGCCGGGCTGTTGTCCTTCCGAAACCAGAACCGACACACGCTGTCCCAGCAGATTGAAGACCTCCAACACAACATGGCCCGAGCGTGGAACCTCGTACCGGATTGTTGTAGAAGCATTAAACGGGTTCGGATAATTCTGGAAGAGTTTCGCTGCGGACGGCAAACCGGGTGACGTTCCGTTGACATCATCAAGCGGGCTTCCCTCGACTGTGTCGGAGGGAGCGCTTTGATTAAGGGCATAATCAACTGCCGTGACGTAATACTGATACAAACCGAAGTCAACCGAATCACTCCAGGAAGTATCGGAAATCGTCGCCGCATTCACACGGGTAAAATTCGCTCCCAGATCAGAACTGCGATACAGGTTGTAACCTGAAATATCCAGCTCGGTGTTTCTCCTCCATGAAATGTTGATTGCCTCTGGGAGATTCTGCAACGCCACCCCGGCCGGTGGCAACGGAACAGTAAGCGGAACAGCGGAGCGCTCTTCAATCACCCCTTCCCTGCCGGTCAGGTCAATGATGGAAACTCCGACGTAACACCCTTCCCCTTCATTCAGGTTGTTGATGACAAAACTCCTCGTTCGTTGAGTGATGGAAGAATCGTAAGCGCCGGATGAATTTCCCCATTGAATTTTGTACAGTGCCGCATCAGGGACAAAGACGCTGTCCCATTCCACTAACAGCGATTGTCCGTCACCTACATCCCTGATATGTAATCCAGCTACGGCAGGAGGCATCTGGTCAAGCGTGAGCAGCATTGCCAGCCCCGAGCGAGCTATATCCCCTGCATAGTTCATATCAAGATATTGCAGCAGGTCATTGGGGCTGTGATAATACGGACTGAAGTCGCGCTCAATACAGAACACAGACCTGTAGTTCTGTTGATAGAAGGAATAACTGTCACTCCCTGAGCGGTAGGACGATGTGAAAATGGGATTGAGAGTTGTGTACGCCCTCATGGTGGCAGCATGAAGGTCGGAGAATGCCTGGCTCCCGCTGTACCAAACGATGTAGACATCATGATCAGTTTGTGTCAGATTCCTGTTTGCAACCATATCATAATTCATCATCACCTTGATATCACGGTTTGCCGCACGCGCGCGTTGGGCATACACACCGCTTCCGATGAGCCCGGCTTCTTCCGCAGCAAAGCCGATGAAACGCAATGTGTGGTATGGAGTGTAGCCAATGGATTGAAGCACACGCGCCATCTCAAGGGCAACAGCAGTACCGCTCGCGTTATCATCGGCTCCGGGCGCCTGGCTCAGGTTGTTCGAGTAGGAATCAACATGTCCTCCGACAATGATCTCTCCCGAAACCACTCCCGGCATTGTTGCCACAACATTCTTCTGCCACGTTCCGTTGAACTGGAAGCTGTCAAATGCAACGTCGGCGAAGCCTGCATCGATGAATCTGTCCGAAAGCCACTGAAACACGTTCTCACGGTTTGCCTGGGCATAGTGCCTCGTGCCGAAACTCTGCAAGCCTTCGATACGATCGTGAATCAGCGTATCGGCAACCCGCGCGATGATGCTGGAAATGAACGAATCACGCAGGACACTTCTCTCAGCAGGGGCAATTGTCCGACTCGTGCCTGCCGGGACGGTTGTTTTGTTAATCACCATGACCTTCAGGCCGCTGGCTCGTAATGCTTCAAACGATTCACGGCTGCCTTTCACCAACTGATAGTCGTCTTTGCCAAACAACACCCTTACTCCACACCATGAGTATTCATTCTGTAATTTTGATTGTTGAAGAGAAGTTACGACTGCATACGATTCACTCCAGGGTTGTTCATCAACAATGTTCGCTGCCACGCCAGACCTTTGCAACTGCAAGAGTGATGCACGTCGCCCTCCGACAAGGAAGTGTTCCGGCAAACGCTGATACACGTTCAGGCCGGTTGAAGTGATTGACGAGGCGTTATCAAATTCTTGGATGGGGATCAAAAACATCGCTTCATCCGGAGGGAATTGGGTGAATGCGAAAGAAGAACAGCAGATCAGTAAGAAGGTAAACGAAAGAGCATGCAACAAGGCTTTCATATCCGTCCTCATGCGATAATTGAGTGAAGGAGAATTGGACAACTACCCCTCACCCTCCGTTATGGATAGCAGTAGAGAACAGGATACGCCTGGTTATTGACGACAGCGTGAGAAATCGAACGGGAAGGGCGATGGGAGCATTATGGAAAGGAACCGCTGGGAGAATAATCGCATATTACTGTGAGAGTGTCAAGCGTTTGTGCCGTAGCTGGCGGAAAGCAACCCCTTAGAGGAAGAAAATGTACTTCTTTTCTGCGTCAGGGTAACCTTTCCTCTGGATTTTCCGTACAAGTTTATAGATATTGTACAGGTTTTTCACTCGACCTCGTCGGCAACATTCACTCCCAATTGCAGGTCAACTATTCATTCACATTTTCTGGAGTCCGGCCTATGGCCACACTACACGTCCGCGAAGGGTCACTTCGCCAGTCGGGTAATCGTTTATCTAGCTCACTTGCCTGTTCATTCATCATACTTCTGGGCCTTATGATTACCACTGCCGCCTCCCTGCAATCTCAAATAAAGGTCGAGTTTGAGCAATACAAGCTTGACAACGGCATGACCGTGATACTGCACGAGGATCACTCCGCTCCTGTTGCCGCAGTGGTGGTCATGTATCATGTCGG
>CAZWIN010000239.1:0-4814 GCA_964633855.1 uncultured Chitinophagales bacterium | reverse complement strand
GAAGACAAAGAAGAAGTAATCAAAGAGTTTTTTGAATTATTTGAAGTCCATCAAAATTTACGGAGGTTGCATTATGAGAACTGTGTTGGTAGCCGCCCTTGTGTTGTGCACTCAACTTGGCGGAACAGCAGAATCCATCGCTGCCAAGCCGGAGGAATTTGTCTTTGCAAGTTCAAAGGAGAAACGTGGAGGCTGGCTTGGAGTCTCGATCCAGGATATGAAGCCACGCCTCGCACGTTCCATGGATCTGAAAACCACCGAAGGCGCGCTCGTCAATGAAGTTGTTGATGGCAGTCCGGCGGAGAAAGCGGGCATCAAAGACGAGGATATCATCGTGGAATATGATGGGAAGAAGATCACCGATGCGGACGACCTCACAACTGCAGTCCGTGCATCAAAACCGGGAACTTCGGTGGCAGTTGTTGTCAGCCGGAAGGATGAGAAGAAATCACTTCAGGCTACAGTGGGCGAAGCTCCGAAACGGCAAGTGGCCGTGGCTGCTCCACGTGCATCCCGCGACGCGATATTCCGGAGCAGTTCCGAGATGCTGGGTCTGCAGCTCCGAGAATTAAACGAACAGCTTGGCGCATACTTCGGTGCACCGAACAACGAAGGCGTACTTGTCGAAGAAGTGGAGGAAAACAGTAATGCCGGAAAAGCCGGATTCAAAGCAGGAGATGTCAT
Source organism: uncultured Chitinophagales bacterium (assembly GCA_964633855.1). Taxonomy (GTDB): domain Bacteria; phylum Bacteroidota; class Ignavibacteria; order UBA10030; family UBA6906; genus CAZWIN01. The sequence continues at coordinate 4,130 of CAZWIN010000239.1, read as the reverse complement.
AACCAGGGTTGGAAGAAAATCCATAGAAGACATCAACGACATACGTCGCGCGCTCTATGCGTACGATGAGGGCGAAAAGGTTGATGTAGAGGTGCTTCGCAAAGGGTCCAAACAAGTTCTCAGCGTCGAAGCGGAGGATATGGACGAGGATGGAATATACAAGTTCAAATTCAACCACCGTCCGCACGGCATGTGGCTTGAAGAAATGGAACTCGAGGGATTGAACGACCTGCGCTACGATCTTCCGGAACTTGAGAGCCTCATGGAACTTGAGCGGCTCGGCCCTGATTTGGGAAGGCTGAAACTCGACCTGAACCGCATGAAACAGGAAATCAAAAGGAACATGCGTGGCATTCAGAAGGATATCAAAAAGGAAATCCTGAACGCAATCCCAAGAACCACCGTAGGAACCTGATGTAACGGCAAATAGCCGGCACTTCATAAATACTGCCCCTGTATTTGACGATAGGGATGTGCAAAAGGGAGGGCTGCATACGCCTTCCCTTTTGAGCTTTCAAGCTACAACCTTTTCTCTCGGCGATGTCGGCGCCGATATGAAACTCATCAGCAGGCAGGGATATCCAGGCCGAACGTATCCCCTCAAACAAGGGCCGGAGCAGGCTTTCCTCGGCCTCGGGTACCATCCGACTGTACCTCCCGGAGAACGCAAAAGCAACAATTGAAGCCCGGATTCGTACACATGAGAGGCGGTAGTGGGGCAAGAAGAGGAAGGGCGACATGGCGGTGGCGAAATGATCACACTCGAAACCGTTGACTCCGATATTGAAATAGGCAGGATGTTGAAGTCAGACAACAAGTAATCATCACGTGGCAATCTTTCACACACGACAATACGTTCATTGATCACAATTTATTCTTTGGAGAGGAACCGGTGAGATGAGCCGCTACCATCTGTTGTTCTGTTTACTTCTTCTGCCGATCGTCCATACGTTCAGCCAGCAACAACCCCGCAAGAATATCGAAGCCGTTCCACTCTGGAAATCCAATCTTAATACTGACAGGTCTGCAAGCACCATATCACGTGCCGGCGAACAGATTTCCATTGACGGTATTCTCAACGAACAGGCATGGCAACGGCCCGGTTACGATCAGTTCACTCAGCGCGACCCGGATGAAAGCAAGCCTCCCTCACAACGGACTGAAGTATGGCTGGCGTACGACGATAATGCGCTCTACGTTGCAGCACGCATGCACGATACTGCACCCGAATCACTTGTTACGCGCTTAAGCCGAAGGGATGGATCGTGGAATACGGATATGTTCGCATTTTTCGTTGATCCGTATCTCGACCGCCGCACCGGAAATTATTTTGCCCTTGATGCCGCCGGAACATATTACGACGGCGTTCTCTACAATGATGATTGGGATGACGACTCATGGGATGGTGTGTGGGAAGGAAACGTACATGCCGACAGCCTCGGATGGACGGCGGAGATGAGAATTCCGCTTTCACAGTTGCGCTTCCATCAAAAGGATGAGTATGTATGGGGAGTGAACTTCCGCCGGGACGTTGCACGAAGAAATGAGCGAAACTATGTCGTCATGACGCCTCGGAATGAGAGCGGCTTTGTTTCCAGATTCGCCGATCTGAGCGGCATACGTGACATCACGCCGGTACAGCGCCTCGAAATCCTTCCATATATTACAACACAAGCACAGTTCACTCAACACGCTTCCGGTGATCCTTTCAACGACGGCTCAAAATACACCCCGCGGGTCGGGGCCGATATCAAAGTTGGCATTGGCAGCAACCTGACGTTGGATGGAACGGTCAACCCCGACTTTGGCCAGGTCGAGATTGACCCTGCCGTCGTCAACCTGAGCGACGTCGAGACTTCATTCCAGGAAAAGCGCCCATTCTTTATTGAAGGAATAAATATTTTCCGCTTCGGACAGGGAGGTACAAACAACAACTGGGGTTTTAACTGGTCGGGAGTAGATTTCTTTTACAGCCGCCGCATCGGGCGGTCGCCGCAAGGAAGTATTCCCGAAGCCGACTATATTGAAATCCCTGCGGGAACCGATATTCTCGGCGCAGCAAAACTCACGGGAAAAATTGGCAACAACTGGAACGTTGGGACAATACAAGCCCTCACCCGCCGTGAATATGCAAAACTTGAAACGGCAGGACAGCGTTCAGAGTCTGAGATCGAACCGCTCACCTACTACGGCATTACAAGAGCTACAACAGAAATGGACGAGGGACGGCACTCCATCGGCTTTATTTCAACCATCGTTGCGCGCAGCTTTTCCGACCAGCGCCTGAGAGATGAAATCAATAAAAATGCATTTGTCGGCGGTGTAGACGGATGGACAACTCTTGATGATGACAGGACATGGGTTCTCGCAGGATGGGCTTCTGCAACACGGGTGTCCGGCACACCAACGCGCATGATCTCTCTCCAGCGAAACCCACGCCATTACTTCCAGCGGCCGGACGCCTCGCATGTGAGCGTTGACAGCTCTGCGACTTCCCTTACGGGCTACGCGGCGCGTGTCCGCTTGAACAAGCAGAAGGGAAAGTTCTACATGAACGCGGCTCTCGGCTTCCTCGACCCGAAATTCGAAGTGAATGATGCCGGATTCGTTGGAAGAGCCGACCTTATCAACGGGCATGTTGTGATGAGCTATCGCTGGAACGAGCCTACTGAAACCTACAGATTTTTTGAACTGGGCGGCGCGACATTCAGAAGCTGGGACTTCGACGGAAACAAAACATGGGATGGCTTCTTTCACTTCGGGAATTTTCAATTCCTGAACTTCTACTCCATCAACTGGAGCGGGGCATATAATCCTCAAACGGTTAACAACAGAAGAACGCGCGGCGGGCCTCTTACACTGAATCCTCCAGGCTACCAGGCGGATATATCCGGATCTTCTGACCAGAATAAGAGCGTGGTATATGACCTCGGCTATTCCACATATCAATCGCGTTCAGGCGTCAGCTACAGTGTGTACGGCGGCATCGGTTGGAGGCCGACAACGAGCATCAATATCACCTTCTCCCCCAGTTTCGACCGTAATATCGAAGCAGCACAGTATGTCAGGTCGCTGAGTGACCCGATAGCAGCGGCAACCTATGGCAACAGATACCTCTTTGCTCAGCTCGACCAATCAACTGCAAGCGCGGGAATCCGTTTGAACTGGACATTTACCCCGAAACTCAGCCTCCAGCTTTATGCGCAGCCGTTGATATCATCCGGCAACTACGAGTTGTTCAAAGAGCTCGCGCAGCCAAAATCATACGACTTTAATGTGTTTGGGGAGTCGAACTCTTCGACCATCACCCGCAACGGCGATGAATACACAATTGATCCCGATGGCGCGGCAGGGCCGGCGGCTCCGTTCACAATACCCAATCCCGACTTCAATTTTGTTTCCCTCAGAGGCAATGCAGTGTTGCGATGGGAGTATCTCCCCGGCTCGGTGCTGTATTTCGTCTGGACACAAAGCCGCGCAGATTTCACACCGGACGGCGAGTTCAAGTTCGGCCATTCGTTTGACCGGCTCCTAAGCGCCGACACTGATAATATCTTTATGGTGAAGATGACCTATTGGTGGAGCAACTAGGCGAAGGTTGGGAACCTTAGGAGAATTGGAATACTGGATAGATGGAATATGGTTCACGCAGGTCTTGATCACCTGTAAAGGACATCATATCTCATTTGTTTCCCTCCCCTTACTCTCCACAATTTTATTCCGTTACACTTGATTTTGAATCAATCTACAAGCAATTTTAGGCAGTGACTTACCGAAAGAACGCGCGCCGATATGATCACCATTGATGAAATCCAGCAGCAAATCTCCAAAGGCAAACCGTATATACTGCTCCTTCTCAAGACGGGGCCAAATCCCGGTAGTGATTCGCCCGAAGATGAGAAGCGCCAGACGGAACACCTCCAAGGACTGTTTGCTCTGAAGGCACAAGGAAAACTCCCCCTCTTTGGCCCGGTAACAGATGAGAAATCAAATCTTCGCGGCATCGGTATTTTCGATGTCCCGGACATTGAGGAAGCTGAACAGCTTATCACCAACGACCCGCACATCCGCGGCGGCTATCTGCTGTATGAACTCTATCCTTGGTTCGGCATCCGGGGTGATACGCTACC
>CAZWIN010000238.1:0-4825 GCA_964633855.1 uncultured Chitinophagales bacterium | reverse complement strand
CGGCCGATACCTAACCGGCCAAGATAGTCATTATAGTCTATGGTTGTGACAAGCATTTGAAACGGTGAGGACAAATCGCCGGGCGGCGGAGGTACTTTCTTGACTATAGCATCAAAGAGCGGCTCAAGGTTCTTGCCCTCTTCCTCGATTTCATTCTTGGCAATCCCTTGTTTCGCTATGCAATAAATCGTAGGGAAATCAAGTTGCTGATCGTTTGCCCCCAGAGACAAGAAAAGCTCAAAGACGTGGTCGAGCACCTCGTGTGCCCGTGCGTCTTTACGGTCAATCTTGTTGATGACCACGATTGGAGTGAGATTGAGGTCAAGAGACTTTTTGAGAACAAACTTTGTTCCGGGCAAGGGGCCTTCGGCTGCGTCAACGAGAAGGAGAACGCCATCCACCATAGTCAGAGTCCGTTCAACTTCTCCGCCAAAATCAGAGTGGCCGGGGGTATCAACGATATTGATTTTGATGTTTTTGTAATGAACAGCAGTATTCTTGGCAAGAATGGTGATTCCTCGTTCCTTCTCGAGATCATTTGAATCCATAACGCGGGTGGCTACCTGTTGATTCTGCCGGAACGTTCCTGTTTGCCTGAGCATATGATCCACAAGGGTTGTTTTCCCGTGGTCAACATGTGCTATAATGGCTATATTTCTTATGTCGTCACGCCGCTGCATGTCTGCTCCTCTTCACCGGAAATCTCTAAAAGTGTGTCTTTTGTGAGAAAAAAAACGCCTCAAGCAGGTAGTATTCGCCAGAGGCAGAAAAATTGTGAACAAATATAGTTAATCCTCCCCCCAAATCCAAGGTAAGGGCTCAATAATTGGAATTTTGGCTCAATATCTCTTAGTGGGTTGTTTGAGCAGGCAGGTGATGAGAGTGATAGACATTTTTGTTGAGTACGGGAGGCGGAAAAATGAATTGTCCTGAAAAAGCAGAAGGCAAAAAACCAATTACCGTTGTGCCCGATCTGTGTAATGGATCGGGCACAATGGAGTTGCATCGTAGTGACTGTTCGCTGCGCGAATGTGGAAAGGGTTTACCCCAGGAATTTTCCAAGCTTCAACTTGCTGAGCAAGCCGCCTGCCTTTGGAGCCTCCGGGTTCAGAGGCTGTGACGTTGGCGGCTGTTTCAGTTGTTCGCTGGTTGCCATTTTTGGGGGACTGGAGGCTTGTCTCCACATTTCCCTTTCCTTTTCCTTACGCTCAAACTCTTTTTGCAGTTTGAGTGTATCCATGCGTTTCTGTTCCTCTGCCGACAGTGCTTTTTCCTGGATCTGACTCATAGGTATCCCCCCTTCGGTGTCTTCTGTGCGTATTGCAAATTTCCCATTCAGTTGAGCGGGTTTGCTGTGTGAGGCTTCCCATGCCGGTAATACCATCTTCTCACACGAGATAACATACGGGCTGACCGGGTCGAGCAAGTAGGCTTTCATCAAAGATTCGAATGCTTTTTCATTCAGGCCTTTCTCCATAAAATTCTCCGCCACGTTCGTCAGCTGACGTATGTTTGTCTGGAGATCCTTTGGATTTACCGCTGTCTCCTGTGATTTGCTTTTGAAGCCGGTTTCAAACTCATTGCCCAGAGTGACAGAGAGATAGCGTTCTGCATTTGCATCAGAAGCAGAATCGGTAATGGTTGTTTCAAGTGCACTCTGAGGCTGCTGCATTTTGATTGTGCGCAGACGTTCCTGGATTGCCCAGATGTATGCATTATTGGGCTCAAGCGACTTTGCCAGATTCAACTGGTCCTCTGCAAATGCGTATTTACGCAAAGACATGAACCTTTCAGCCGAACGAATCAACTGGCTGACGCTATCATCAAATCGCGGACGTTCTGCGAATCGGGATAACTCATAACTCAGATCATCATTTACCGGCATGGCAGCCTCCTTGTTGTCTTAGGGTAATAATAGCATATTTCTTGTTATTTGTCAAGTACCCATTTTATCTATTTGATTTTTACTTCAAAATTGGTTGTTTTTTAGCATATTTAATCAGTTTCACCTTTCACATAATTATCAAGTCACCTACTATCACAGTCATATGACCCCTGAGTCAACCCCCATTTTGGTTATTGGAGCCGGAGCTGCAGGTATTCTGGCATCGTGGCGTGCTGCTGAATCCGGAGCCAGGGTTGTTCTTCTTGAAAAAAACAAAAAGATCGGTATCAAACTTCTCATTTCCGGAGGGGGAAAATGCAATATTACACATTCCGGAAGTATTGAAGATTTACAGCGGGCATTTCTACGGGGGGAAGCACGATTCCTGAAGCCATCGTTGTTTCGTTTTACGAACGAACATATCATTGAAGTTCTCAGAAAGCATGGAGTGGAAACATATTCCCGACCCAACGGAAGGATCTTCCCTCTTTCCGGACGAGCAGAGGATGTTGTTAATGTGCTGCATCGCTGTCTGCTTCAGTCAGGAGTTGAGGTGCAGGTGTGTTCTGCGGTTGAATCGATAAGCTTCGAGAGCACGGGAGTCAAAGGGGTGGTGATGGATGGCCGATTTATAGCATCCTCTCATATTATTCTTACTACGGGTGGAGTCTCCTATCCGAAGACCGGGACTACCGGTGATGGGTTTGCCTGGGCTGAAGCGATGGGCCACACAGTTATTCCCCTCAGGGCAGCGCTCGCTCCGGTGGTTGTTACCCCGCCACTCCCCGTTGATTGGCGTGGTATAGCGCTGCGCGATGGAGAGCTTTCGGTGTATGTTAATGGAAAAAGAGTGTTCAGGTGGAGGGACGACATCCTTTTTACGCATGAAGGAATTTCCGGGCCGGCAGCACTTGAAGTCAGCAGGTGGGCAGCCGAATATCTTGAAAAAGGCCCTGTCGAACTCAGGTTTGATTTTCTCCCCGCAAAGGAGTTTGTTGATGTAGACCGGGAACTGCTCTCAATGGTGGATACCCACCCGGAGCGTTTGATTCAATCTCATGTTGAAGTGTGGCTCCCAAACCGCATTGTGCCCGTCGTTCTGCACTCGATTGGAGTTGACCCGGCTACTCGCGGTTACAGGCTAAACAGACTTGAACGCAAAGCAGTCGTTTCAATGTTAAAATCCTGGTGTATAGGGAACGTGGAACGAATCAATATTGAGCGCGGCGAAGTTACTGCGGGTGGTATTTCCCTTGCTGAAGTGGATCCGCAAACTATGCGCTCCAGAAAAGTACGGGGTCTTTATATCGCCGGTGAGGTGCTTGATATTGCGGGGCCGGTTGGAGGGTATAATCTTCAAGCGGCGTTTTCGACCGGATATGTAGCAGGAGAAACAGCGGCGCACGACTGGCTGCTTGATCAACAAACGTCCACGTCGCTCCAGCGACAGTCATTCAGAACAGAAAGTAGAAAATTCAATAATGAAAACTGATATCCTCACCGCTAAAGTTGCAGTGATCACAGGCGCATCTTCCGGGATCGGAGCTGCTCTTGCAAGACTGGTTGCAGGCGAAGGGGCGACGGTTGTCCTTGCCGCCAGACGTGAGTCAAGAGTTAACAAGCTTGCACAGGAGATTGCAACCGGCGGAGGCAAGGCGTTACCGATTGTTTGTGATATTTCTGTTCGCTCACAGGCAGAAGGCCTCATTGATCGCACCATTCGTGAGTTTGGCCGTGTGGACGTACTTGTCAATAATGCCGGACGCGGGCACTTCGCCAGCATCGAAGACACGCCTGATGAAGTCATGGAACATATGTTTGCAGTGAATGTCTTCCCGTTATGGTACACTGTTCGGCCGGTCTTACGGCACATGAAAGAACAAGGCGCCGGACATATTATCAATGTAGCAAGCATGGCAGGAAAAATCGGCTATCCTTACAATGCTGCCTATGTTGCAGCAAAACACGCGTGTGTTGGGTTTACATATGCTTTGCGGCAGGAATTGGCGGAGACCGGAATTCACGCATCAGTAGTCTGCCCTGCAGGTGTCCTCACCGATTGGGCGGCTTCCACAGAAGGAGGCTCGATGGTATCATTTTTCTCCGCCTCGGGTCCGGCTATTAAAAGGATTGCAAAAGAAAGGAATATCTCTCTTCCATCCATAGAAGGGGTCAAACCCGCAGAAGATGTTGCCAAGGCAATACTTGAGTGCATCCATCACCCTGTTCCGGAAGTATACACACACAAAGGGTCAAAGGAATTTGTTTTACTTGCAGCAAGTGACCGTGAGAAAGCGGAATATCATCAACTGCCCGTGGTGCTTGGGGAACGGGAAGTCTATGAGGTGGAAAAGGGAAAGAAGTAGAAAGGCAAAGGAACATTTCAGCGGAGAGTAGATGAATCACGATAAGTTCATTGTCAGTCCGGGCAAAAAATTCAAGTTGCAGGATGTGCATCCGGCGTACTCCGGAAAATATAAGAACAAGGAGGAAGTGCAGGAAAAGCTTGCAAAAGACATCAAGCGCCTTGCTTCATTACAGGATGTCCTTTATGCCCAGGATACATATGCACTGCTGCTGATATTTCAGGCAATGGATGCTGCCGGAAAGGACAGCGTTATTGAACATGTGATGTCTGGAGTGAATCCGCAGGGCTGCCAGGTGTATGCTTTCAAAGCGCCATCGACTGAGGAGCTTGACCATGACTTTATGTGGAGATGTTTGAAAGCGCTTCCAGAACGCGGCAGAATCGGTATCTTCAACCGGTCCTATTATGAAGAAGTGCTCGTTGTACGAGTCCACCCGGAGTTTCTTGACGCCCAGCATTTACCGGATTCTGCAAAAGGGAAGGACATTTGGGAGAACAGATATCAGGATATCAATAACACCGAACGGTATCTTGTACGCAACGGGATTGTGATTCTGAAGTTTTTCCTGAAT
>CAZWIN010000237.1:0-4825 GCA_964633855.1 uncultured Chitinophagales bacterium | reverse complement strand
CTTGCCCCGACGCATGAAGAAATTATCTGCTGGACAGCAAAGGGACAGATTTCATCGTACAGGGATATGCCGCAGATTTGGTATCAGATTCAGACGAAATTCAGGAATGAGCCGCGCCCGCGTTCAGGTGTGCTACGAGGCCGGCAGTTCCTGATGAAGGATAGCTACAGCCTTGATACGTCATGGGAGGGTTTGGATAAGAGCTACGAACTCCACGATAAGGCATACAGGAAGATTTTCGGAAGATGCGGGTTGAAGTTTTTTGTTGTTGGAGCTTCGAGCGGTGCAATGGGTGGCTCGGCCTCGCAAGAGTTTATGATCGAGTCTGAATCGGGTGAGGATCTGGTGGCACTTGCCGAGGACAACAGCTACGCGGCGAATATCGAGGTCGCCACTTCGATTGTCCCGAATGCAAGGCGTTACGCCGAGAATGAAAGTATGAAGGAAGTCCATACCCCGAACATCAGGACGATTGACCAGCTCATGGCGTTCCTGAAGGTGGAGGAGAACCGGCTTGCAAAATCGGTTGCCTATTGGGCGGATGACCAGCCGGTACTTGCCCTGATGATGGGGAACGACGAGCTGAATGAATCGAAACTCATGTCGGTGCTTGGCGCTGATGTGCGTCCGATTGAAGCGGAGAAACTTTCCGGACTTATAGGAGCGGACGGTGGCTCGATGGGGCCTGTAGGTCTAAAGAATTTTAAGATTATTGCAGACAATAGGCTCAAAGGCGCGAATAACCTTGTGAGCGGCGCCAATAAGAACGACTATCATTTGATGAATATTGACCTGCAGCGCGACTGCAAGATTGAGGGATACTACGATCTTCGTACAGTCAAAGAAGGTGAAACCAGCCCGAACGGTACGAGCAAGCTCCGGCTCGTTCATGCTATTGAACTGGGACATATCTTCAAGCTTGGCACAAAATACTCCGATGCAATGAGCGCGAAGTTCCTTGATGAGAACGGACAGGAAAAGCCGATCATTATGGGAAGCTATGGTATCGGGATGGAACGCATTGTTGCATGCTTCATAGAACAAAGCCATGACGAGAACGGGATTGTTTGGGATAAGGTGATTGCCCCGTATCATGTCCATTTGATTTCCCTGGGAGCCAAGAGCAAAGAAGCTACAGATATGGCTGAAAAGCTGTATGCAGATTTGGCGGCTGTGGGGGTGGAGGTGATGTTTGATGACCGGAAGGACATCAGCCCGGGTTTCAAGTTCAAAGATGCCGATTTGCTTGGTATGCCGCTTCAGGTAATTGTGGGCGAGAAGAATCTTGCCAATGGAAATATCGAGATTAAGGTCCGGAAAACCGGCGAACGGCTGCTCGTGCCGAAAGACGACCTGACTGCAAAGGTCAAAGCACTGTTGGCCTGATGTGATGTCACATGGAAAAATCAACGTTTCTTCTCAACGGGGAATGGCGTAGTTCCGACCGTTCCCGGTCAATTATCAATCCATACTCTTCCCGGGTTGTTGGGGAAGTGTATCTCGCCTCTCCGGAAGATATAGAAGCCGCTATTGCCGGTGCGGTCGAAGCATTCCAGCATACCCGCAAACTTGCCTCATTTGAGCGTGCCGCAATCTTGCACCAGATAGCCGATACTATTGAAGCAAGTGCAGGCGATTTTGCAGGAACTATCACCCTCGAGACAGGGAAACCTATCTCGTTCTCTAGGGCTGAGGTTGAACGAAGCGTGCTTACCTTCAGAGTGGCGGCATCCGAAGCAGAGCGTATCGAGGGCTCCGTGCTCCCACTGGATCTTGCGTCACACTCGCGCGGGCGCGTAGGGTTGGCCAGGCGATTCCCAATAGGCCCGATTGGTGCAATTACCCCCTTCAACTTTCCTTTGAATCTTGTTGCACATAAAGTAGCGCCTGCCATTGCTGCAGGCAATCCGGTAGTGCTAAAACCTGCTTCAGCGGGAATCCTCACAGCGCTTAAGCTCGGAGAGGTTCTTGATAAGACAGTACTCCCCAAGGGTGCGTTTTCAATTGTACCTTGTTCGGGAGGTGAAATAGAGCAACTCGTTATAGATCAGAGAATTAAGCTCCTTAGTTTCACAGGAAGTCCAGATGTGGGCTGGGGGATAAAATCCCGTGCGGGAAAGAAAAAGGTCACTCTCGAGCTGGGAGGAAATGCTGCCGTAATTGTTGACCGGGGCGTTCCCATCCAAAGTACTGCAAAGAGAATTGCTCTTGGGGCATTTGGCAACGCAGGCCAATCATGCATAGCCGTTCAGAGGATTTACGTTCACAATAGCGAGTATGAGGTGTTTGAGCGTGAGTTTCTGACATGTACCGGCTCACTGAAAGTTGGTGATCCTTCGGATGACGCTACCGTTGTTGGCCCGATGATTGATGAAGGTGCAGCGGTTAACATTGAGCAGTGGATAAAGGATGCAGTTGCTTCGGGAGCACGGATACTTTGTGGTGGAGGGAGGAAGGGCGCAGTGCTTGAGCCTACAGTTCTGGTGAATGTCCGGCCCGATATGAAAGTTAGTTGCGCTGAGGTTTTTGCACCGGTTGCAACTCTGGAGCCTTTCTCAGATTTTCAAGAGGCAATTGCAAAGGCAAATCATTCTGCCTTCGGCCTTCAGGCTGGCATATTTACAAACGATTATCACAATGCCTTTTATGCCTACGAAAAACTGGAAGTCGGAGGAGTGATCATAAACGATTACCCGACATACCGGATAGACCATATGCCTTATGGCGGTGTGAAGGACTCCGGTTTCGGACGTGAGGGTGTACGATATGCAATGGAATCCATGACAGAATTGAAACTCATGGCGTTGAACTTTACGAACTGAACGCTCTAACTGTTTGATTAAGAAAGATGTTTTGAGTTTCGTCTCAAAGTAGGCCTGAGACGTGATGAACTCCGACAATATGCCGCTTCAAAAGTTGTGCATAACTTTCCATGTATACCTCTTGATTTTCAATTACTCTTCAGTAACATTAGCAAACATTATTTTTGATGTTGAACCTTGAGTTAAAATAGAACGCAGACAGTGCCTCAATTCGTCCATCTTCACAATCATTCCCACTACAGCCTCCTTGATGGAGCATGCAGGATAGACGATCTCGTCAATTCTGCAGTGCAACAAAAAATGTCCGCCGTTGCCCTGACAGATCATGGAGTAATGTTCGGTGCTGTGGAGTTTTACAAGAAGGCAAAGAAAGCAGGAATCAAGCCGATTATCGGCTTTGAAGGATATATTGTTACCAAAGGGAGCCGGTTTGATAAGGCCACACAGGCCACGGAATCAGGCGGCAAACGGGGAGCATATCATCATATTTTGCTTCTCGCCAAGAACGTAACCGGTTACAAAAACCTTCTGAAACTTTGCACACTCGGGCATACCGAGGGTTTCTACTACAAGCCGCGTATCGATACCCAGATTCTTCGCCAGTACCGGGAGGGCATTGTTGCGACATCGGCTTGTGCTGGCGGAGTAGTAGGAGCGCATTTGGGTACCGGGAACGATGCAGAAGCTTACGAGGCAGCGGAGATCTACAAGGATATCTTTGGGGATGATTTTTACATAGAGATTCAGAACCACGGGATTGAAAAAGAAGCCATCATACGGCAGAAGGCTCCGAAGCTTGCCAAGGATCTTGGTTTGAAACTGATATGCTCGAATGACATCCACTATATCAAACAAGAGCATGCGATTCCCCATAATATCATGCTCTTGATTCCTGATGCGAGTAGTACAAGCACACCGGACTATACTCAACTCCGGTATCAGACGGACCAGGTGTATTTCAAGTCAGCAAAAGAGATGGCTGATTTGTTTGCAGAATATCCCGAGGCAATAAGCTCGACGCTTGAAGTAGCAGAAAAGTGCAATCTTGAGATTGACTTGAAGTCGAACCATATGCCGAAGTTCCCGATACCGCCGGATTCGGGAGTTGCTACTCTTGAGGATTATTTGGACAAGCAGGCCAGGCAAGGATTTGACCTCCGGTACCAATCTCCAACCGATGAAATGCGGGAACGGCTGGAGCATGAGCTTTCAGTAATTAAGAAGATGGGTTATTCCGGGTACTTCCTTATTGTGGCTGACTTCATTAATGCTGCACGCCAGGAGAAGGTTGCTGTAGGCCCGGGGAGAGGAAGTGCAGCCGGGAGCATTGTCTCGTATGCGCTTGGGATTACCAATGTTGACCCGGTAAAGTATGATTTGCTCTTTGAGCGGTTTCTGAATCCCGACCGTGTCAGTATGCCCGACATTGACGTTGATTTTGCCGACGACAAGCGGGAGAAGGTGATTGAGTATGTTCGCAGCAAGTATGGCGAAGACTCGGTTTCGCAGATTATCACTTTCGGTACACTTTCTTCCCGTGCTGTGCTGAAGGATGTTGGGAGAGTACTCGGCATTCCGCTTTCGACGATTGATTCGATCACCAAACAGATTCCGGTTGAACTCGGTAAGGTCAGGCCTCTTGCTGATGCACTGGAGACGATTCCCGATCTGAAGTGGGTGAAAGAGAGTAATGACCCGAAAATCAAGACATTGATTGACGCATCCCTCGCGCTGGAAGGGATGAACCGGAATGCAGGAATGCACGCCGCTGGTGTGGTAATTGCACCGGGAACCATCAGCGACTATGTACCGCTCTACAAGACTCCGCAAACCGGGGTGATGACGCAGTACAACATGAAGGATCTTGAGACTGCGGGTCTGCTCAAGATGGACTTCCTCGGGCTTCGCACGCTCACCGTGATTGATAACGCACTGAGGATGATCAGGGAAAACCATCAGGTGGAGGTGGACCTTGACCGGATTCCCGAGGATGATGCAAAAAC
>CAZWIN010000236.1:0-4870 GCA_964633855.1 uncultured Chitinophagales bacterium | reverse complement strand
AACCGACAAGCTCTTCGGCAAGTGTATTATTGACGTGTTCGACAGCATTCTGGACGCCCTTGCCCAGGTAGCGAGCCTTGTCCCCATCTCTTAATTCTACCGCTTCGTGTTCGCCGGTTGAGGCACCGCTGGGAACTGCCGCGCGCCCTACGGTTCCGTCTTCAAGGTGGATGTCCACCTCTATTGTAGGGTTGCCACGTGAATCAAGGATTTCCCGTCCAACAATATCAGTAATAATGGAATTCATTTCGTCTCCTCACTTGATCTGTTTCAACCATCAGGAATATTTCAATCAAAAAGCGTAAAAAGAAAGCCAAAAGAGCACACAAAATCAACGCGCTGTTGGGGATGAGGGGAATGGCTTTACAGCTTTGGGGTTGATTTCATGAGAGAGTTCTTGACACTTTGAAAAACGTCTTGTACATCCAACAGCTTCATACATTCCATATACTCATCGCCTTGCCGGTTGCAGAAATCAAGATGACACGGGTGGCAGGAGACATCCTTGCGTAAGGCTTTGTGGCCGTCGGTCTCAGCGTAGGGAAACCATATATTCTCCTCGCCGGGACCGAAGAGGCCGATGGTCGGTACACCGAGAGCTGCCGCAATATGCATCGGACCGGCATCGTTGGCTACGAATGCCGAACAGGAATGTATTATTGCTGCAAGCTGGCGCAACGGCAATCCGGAAAGCACTTTAATATTTGATGTGGAGTTTCTCAAAACGGCGCTGGTGGCATCTCCATCTTTGGGCCCGGCGATCAACACTACCTCGGCGCCGAGCTTTGCCCGCAGTAGATCTGCCAATGCGCCGAACCTTTCCGGCAGCCACATTTTCGCAGGCCAGCTTGCCCCCACATGTATGCCAATGATGGGCTTCGTCACATCAAGCGGCGCGCTATCGTGGTCGAGCCATTGAAGATAAATTCGCGCCTCGCGTTTCTCATCCTGGGTAAGAAAGAGCTCTGTCGTATTTGAAGTGGGCTCGATGCCCGCGGCGCGCACGAACTGGTTGTGAAATTCAATTGCCGTTTTTTGCTTCCCATCATCACGAACCTGAATGGTGTACAGCTTCCCTCTCCCCTTCCGCTCACTACCGATACGAACAGGTGCGCCGGACAAATAGGTCAGCAATGCGCTGCGCGGGTTGCTGAAGAGGTCAATTGCGAGATCAAACTTGCGGCGGCGCAGCAGCCAGGAAACTCTTGTCTGTTCGATCAACGTCTGCCCGGAAAAGTCAAACGGGATAACTTCGTCAAGGCAAGGATTCTGTTCCAGCAACGAAACCGCGCCTTTTTCTCCCATGTATGCTATATACGCATCGGGCAATGCGTTCCGCACCGAACGAATGAGTGGCGTCGTCAGAACAACATCGCCGATAAATTTCATGCGGGTGAGGAGGACGCGGCGGTATACGGTTTGAGGATTCACAACAACTGCAAGATCACAAATTCAAGGGGGATTATCAACCAAGCCCGTTGTGGGTGTTCGCGTGTTGCGTTTCTGTACTACTGCACCTGATATGATTTCATCCACTCGCAACGATCAACCCATTCGTTCACTTCGTTTTGAATTGCATCCGACGAAGCATAATTCAATGATGTCCAAAAGGATACTTTTGCCTCTTCAAAGAGTTTCAGACGGAATAATACCGTCCCCATAGTTTTTAGCCGGATCGCATTGAGGGGGGCGGCGGTAATGCAGCCATCCAGGCGATGTAGAACCGTCAGTGCTTCCTCCCACCGCTGTAGGCGGACGAGAACATGCCCTTTCAAATACAGTGGAAGCCAATGTGCCGCTGTATCTTGAACCATTGAATCCAACTGTGCAAGGCGCAGAGTATCTGCGGAAGACATCACAAAATACCGGAGCAACTTGTCGCTGTTTACAGCATCTTTCATGGCAGCTCTGAGTATGGCGGCTGACTCGGTCAGGTTTTCACGGATGTCCGCCCGTTCGACGCGCTGAAGCAGCTCTTCTGCTTTCGATACTCTCTCTTCCGCCCATAGCGCCAAGCTTGCATTCACATAGAGGGGGAGATATTGCGCTGAATTCCGGTTCGTGAGAATAACGGTATCGAGCACGGCGGAAGCTTCCGCAAAATTCCCTGCGCGAACAAGGCTTGTCATATAGCCCGCAAGCGCTTCATAGCTTCCGCCTTCATCATACGATTGCTTGTACAACCCAGCCGCATCCGCATAGTCGCTCCGCGCAAAGGCATTGGCTGCATTGATGTTTCGCCCGGCAATAACGCGGGCACACACCTTTTTGAAAATTGACGGGCGGCGGAACAATACGTCAACGATATCGCGATCCTGTGCGGGCACAGGCACACGATCAAGAAAGCCCGACCACTCTTTCATCAACTCATCGAGCGTCCGGCCGTAGACGGCATCATAATCGCCATTGCGATACAGATGCATCATCATCCGGATGCCATACCGGTCAATAAGAAACCGGCAGAACGAACCCGCGACAACATAACTTACGGAAGAGGACTGCACAGCAAACCCGGCAGGCGTCATTAAGCGCCTGATATCGGGAAGAACGCCGAACTCCTTCATCGCCGTTGAATACTGATGCAGCGTGCGGTTTCCCCAATCCCATTCGAGAGCCATCGCCAACCCCTCGACCAAGCCGGTGCTGATATTCGCATGAATCACCGGCATTCCGAACTGGCCCACGACAACATGGGCAAGTTCATGCTTCAGCGTGCCATCGAGGGATTGTTTTGTGATGTGAATTTGTCCGCTCCAGGGCTTCGCAATGTTTGTCGCCCCTGCACCCATCAGCTGTTGCTTCGATGCCGATGAGGGATAGACATACGATTCCAGTTTCCCGAACGAGGTCAGGCTCATTGACTGCAACAACTGGTGTAATCGAAATTCATGTTCCGCGGCAATGAACCGCGCTTCCTCTTCCGCATATGACGAAGATGAATAGTAGATTGAGAAGTGTTCGGTTTCTATTTTCCCGCCCAGCTCCCTCTGAATGAAACCTGATGTGGATTCCAGCCCCAGCTCGCACCGAACAGCATACAGAACGATAAGCGCCATGGCAGTACCAATAGTCAACCACTTTCTCCCATGCTGAAAAAGCGATCTGAGCAATGCCATCCCTTTGGAAACGGTCGTATCTGAAGGGGCGGAGTTGTACACGAGCAGGAAACCCATCCCGAGAAAGACAATGCCCAGAAGCAATGTCATTGCCCGAAAGAAAACGAGGTTCCAGCGTATACCAAGCACCTCATCGTAGGTGATACCCGGGAAGAACCCGTAGAAAAAATTGTAGGAATAGATTGCGGGGGTAAAGTATCCCAGCGCCAGCGCGTATGCTATTGTTGCGAAGAATATCAGCGTGAAAACTGTCTTCGGCCAGCGGTAATGCACGGCGCAAAAAAAACCAACACAACACGAAAACCAGCTGCTGACCACAGGCAGAAGAAGAAAGAAAAGCATCCCCTCGGATAGCGAGCAATTCCTGACAAAGAATGCATTCAGCAGCATCACACCAAACGGAATGGCCAGGAGTGAAAGATTCAGAATGATTGATCGGCGGAATGCTTGTTTTGTAGCCTTTGCCGGGACACCCTCATCCAGCCGCACAGTCCTGACATTTGCAATGGTGAGAAAGCTTGAAACACATGATGTTACGAGCGCAGTTATTGCCGAGAATTCATAGCCGAGATAATTGAGAAGGGGGATCTGAGTGCAAACGAGCGAAAAGAGAAGATAGATGAAAACAGAAATGAGGACGGGACGTTGAAACATCATAATTTTTTATTTGTGAGTCAGCAGAGCGACGATGCCATTACCAACATCCTGAGCGGGTGCCTACGAAATCAAAACTCGTCGCCGGCAACACGCTCAATGTCGGCGCCGAGAGACTTGAGTTTTTTCTCTATTGTCTCATAGCCGCGGTCTATGTGATACACACGAAGCACCTCACTTGCTCCGTCTGCAACAAGAGCCGCCAGGATGAGGGATGCCGACGCCCGCAGATCAGTGGACATAACAGTTGCGCCTGTCAGTTGTTTGACGCCTTTTACTATGGCGGCGTTTTCCTTCATCTCGATATCCGCACCGAGTCGCGCAAGCTCGGGCACATGCTTAAAGCGGTCAAAATAAATTGTGTCCGTAATTACCGACGTGCCGCTTGCAATTGCCATAAGAGAAATCCACTGTGCCTGCATATCCGTCGGGAATCCGGGGTACACGGTGGCGGTAACATCCACAGGCTTGATACCGCCCGATGCATCGAGTGTGATCGTCGAACCATCCACCGTTACAGCACATCCGGCATCCTCAAGTTTTGCCGTGACCGCAGAGAGATGCTCCGGATTGACGCGCTCCAGCGTTACACGCCCGTGGGTTATCGCACCGGCAACGAGAAACGTACCCGCTTCAATCCGATCCGGAATTGTCACTGCATCTGCAGGGTGCAATTCATCAACGCCTTCTATCTCCAGCCTTGTTGAGCCGGCACCATCAATCTTTGCCCCCATGGACTGGAGAAATTTTACGAGCGAGGTAATTTCCGGCTCAATGGCGGCATTCTCGATCAGCGTTGTTCCTTTGGCAAGCACTGCCGCCATTAAAACATTGCCTGTTGCCCCAACGCTTGATACATCGAAATTTATTCTTGTACCTGTAAGCCGGTTTGCTTTTGCAACAATATAACCGCGGTTGAGCTCGATTTCTGCGCCAAGTTTGCGAATTCCCTCAATATGCAAATTCACCGGACGCGGACCCCATGCACATCCACCGGGAAGCGAGACCTTTGCACGTCCATATCTTCCCACCAAGGGGCCGAGAACATAGATGGATGCCCTCATTTTTTTGACATGGGTATAAGGGGCTTCATATTTATT
>CAZWIN010000235.1:0-4900 GCA_964633855.1 uncultured Chitinophagales bacterium | reverse complement strand
GAAACAGACATTCACCCTGTATGACTTTGCAGATGCCTATAAGGCACAGGTGAAAATCGGAACATTCCCGGATCGAAGTGCGGACTTTGTCTTGCGCATCCTCTTTCACTTCAGCGTAATCGGGAATCAACCACGCCAGAAGAACGTGCAGGTTTTTAGGTACCTGAACAAGGAGGCCCGGCTAAATTTGAAAGAATCTCTATGCGTTCACAGAGGGCTTTTCAAATCTCTTCAGATTCTTTGACGTGCCGTCGCCTGACAGACGCGCTCGCTTCACACACATCATTTGTTGAGGCATAGGTCAAAACGCAGTTTGGCGCGACGTATAGAGTTCGTTCCATTCCCGCCTCATTCATGCCAGAAAGCGAGCATTGAGGCGGGCACGGCGTGGCCACTGAACGTTATGCGAAACGCTGCCTCACAGACTAAGAACAGAACCATGGTCATCGATCGAACCAACATCTTGCTCAATCTCATTATGGTAGTCCTGTTGATTCTCGGTTGTGGTGACAGTAACAACTCATTGAGACGAAGCTATTTTGAGCATAGGAGTTCCGCTCTTCCACCAGATGTTCGGAGTAGGATGGACTCCGTAGTGTTCGCAATAACGGGTAGGGATATCTTTGCACGCTACTTTGTTTTGGACTCAACAGTCTCAGGCCTCTTTCGGGGAGATGATTTCTACAAAAAGGAGAACACAAGTCAACAGATGCGCTACCTCGCCTTTGACCACTACTTGGTCCAATACTGGTTCCGAATTCCGGACAAGCCGTGGCGGCGAACAAGAATAGTCTGGAACGCTGATCTACAGGGAACGGTGATCCCTTCCGGTGCTCTCGACCAGATTCCACAGTGCATAAATGACCCAACAGACTGCAAGTTTCAGATTGATTCGAGTGATGCCATAGCGATAGCGAAAAATGCGGGCATTCCTGAAGGATTGCGACCGATCCACGCACTCTTTGCCGTTTTGCCATTCAAAGGCAGAGTCGTGTGGGTGGTGAGTTCAACCACTGAGCTTCGTGATCAACCGCTATTCAGTAGGGACACAGTGTACTACGTTGACACTTGCACGGGAGAGGTTTTATCTAGAGGCTCAGGAGAAGTAGTGGAATAGGTCGGAGCAGAAGCTGATCCGGATTCTTTCGGCGGCGCTTCGCATAACAACGGTAACAAAGACGCTCACGCATTTGTAAAGCCTCGATGAGATTCATGTATTCTCGACAAAAAGAGTTCGCTACATGCCGTGCTCATTCCGTTGACACTTCATTCGCACGGCACGTCTTTGTTACCATAGACGTTATGTGAAACCCAAACTCCTAGCCAATGACTGACACCCAACATACCGGGCCGGCTCACCCGGCTTATAAGGGACTCCGTTCGACGTTCGTTGGTATCGTCGCGAATACACTCCTTGCTGCAACCAAGGGAATTGCCGGTATTCTTGGCAACTCGTATGCTCTTATTGCAGACGCAATAGAGTCAACAACTGACATTGTTAGCTCATTTATCGTCTGGGGAGGCCTGAAGATTTCTGCCCTCCCCCCGGATGCTGACCATCCTTACGGTCACGGCAAGGCAGAACCACTCGCGGCAGTAGTCGTTTCCTTGACCCTCATTGCCGCAGCTATCGGCATTGCCATCCAGAGTGTGCGTGAAATAGTCACTCCACATCACGCTCCGGAACCGTTCACGCTTGCTGTTCTCGTTCTAGTTGTGGTCACAAAAGAAACCCTTTTTCGTTTCGTATTCAAAGTTGGGCAAGGCGTCAATAGTATCGCCGTCAAGAGCGATGCTTGGCACCATCGGAGCGATGCGATCACTTCTGCGGCTGCGTTCATCGGTATCTCTGTTGCCTTGATTGGAGGAATAGGCTATGAAAGCGCCGATGACTGGGCGGCATTGTTCGCTTCGTCAATCATTGTGTTCAACGCGTATCGAATACTGCGACCTGCCATCAGTGAGGTCATGGACGCTGCCCCATCTTCTGAACTTGAAGACTCTATACGACAGGTAGCGCAACGCGTCAAAGGCGTAATAGCGTTGGAGAAGTGCTTTATCCGGAAGATGGGTTTCTCCTATTATGTAGACCTTCATGTGACTGTCGATGGGGCGCTTTCTGTCCGTGGCGGCCACGATATTGCACGGCAGGTCAAACAGACCATTCGCACGTCACATCCGAATGTTGCTGAAGTGTTGGTACACATAGAACCGTCAGACTTGCTCAATGAGTGAATTCGGGCTTCGCATAACACGCCGCACCACGACGCTCGGTCATTTGAAAAGGAAAATAGTCGTCGCTTAGTGGTTTTGGTGCGGTTTGGTAATCTGAGTTCGAAGTATGGGTATTTTTCTTGGCACCCAAAACCATTGCGTTGTGGCGAGACGTTCTATGGAATTGGCCCCCGCATGGAATCACATAATGAACAATCAGGAGAAACTTACAATGGAAATGAGAAACTTGGGTTATTTAGGCCTGTTGGGGTTACTCGGATTCCTTGGTTCACTCTTGGACAACCCTCATCTTTACGGACTCTACGGCTTGTATGGCTTTTTTGGATTTTTTGGCCTGCCAAAAAAGCAAACTCCCAAATAACAATTTCAAGGGTTGCTGTAACCAAAATACCCGGTGCCAACTGCACAAAACAGCTAAGAACACGGCACCGGAATTGTCTATGGCAAAAACTCGCTCATTAGTCTTGTTCTCTCAAAGACAATAATATGCTCACAAAACTATTGTATGTTTTTGCCAGAGGTTCTACGACACCGTCAAATGGTCTTGCTGTTAAGAATCAAGACCATAAGTTAGAAAAGATTGAAGCCGCCACTCAACAAATGTCCAATAACAGGAACCCGAAATGGCAAAAGCTGAACTCAAAACTAAAGTGAATGACGCCAGTGTGACGAAGTTCCTCAATAGCGTCGCCGACGAGCAGCAAAGGAGCGATAGTTTCGAGATTCTCAAGGTGATGAAGCAGGTGACTAAGGAAGAACCGAAGATGTGGGGTGCGAGCATTGTGGGATTCGGCAGTTACCACTACAGGGGGAAGAGTGGCCGTGAAGGGGACTGGATGCTGACGGGCTTCTCGCCCCGAAAACAAAACCTTACGTTGTACCTGCTGGGCGGGATGAATACCCACGCTGCGTTGCTCAAAAAACTCGGCAAACATAAGGCGAGCGGGGGGTGTTTGTATATCAAGAAATTGGAGGATGTTGACAAGAAGGTTTTGAAGGAGCTGGTACAGGCATCGGTCAAGAGAATTAAAGCGCTTAGCAAGTGAAATTGCATACTGTTGAAGAAGCCTGATTTCGCGTCATTCCGAGCCTCGTACTTTGAGGCGACGTAATCTCAACTACCGAATCTGAACCTAAGAGTGAGGTTGCTTCGTCGCTCGCCCCGATGGGGCTACGTTCCTCGCAATGACAACAACAATGGTTAGTCAATAGTCTGACAGGAGGACAAACATGTTCATAACATTACTGATAGTGAATCTCATCGTCTCGTTGTTGGTGTGTTACATTGTTGCGAGGATATTCCGGGATCCCGTCTCAAAAATTCTCCAGCGGCTGATTGCAGAAGATATTTCTCAAGCATGGAGCAAATACATCATCTTTACGATCTATGTTGTCGGTATTTCCGGCGGCGTAGAAATCTACAAACTGGAGCAGTATATCGCTCCGAAAGTAAATGCCGAAGCGCTTGAACTGACGACGGAGCGCTGGATACTGGAAATATACAGGTGCATTATTGAGACCCTGAAAAGCGACGCGTGGATGCTGCTGATATTCTTTATGTTCGTCCTGATTGCGTATGTGATTATGAAGGGCTTCGAGATGAAGCGTTTGTCAAAGCAGCAAAATCAATAGAACGTGATTGTGTTGTTGTGCGTTGTTCCATATGATAATGCATAACGCCAACAACTTCATAATTGGAGAGGAGGGAGTAACTATGAAGGCCACGACTTTCTGTTTGGTAATGCTCACGGTGTTGTTCTGTGGCAATGTATTGGCTCAACCACAGCTCTGGGATGTGTTCTCGACCTCGAACCAACCGTTTGTCAATGTGGCAGTTGACAGGTATGAATCAGACTCGCTCTACCTGAAATCAATGAATCAGGTGATCGCCCTCCACCAGGATTCTGTGAAGTACATGTTCCAGAAAAGATCATCCAAGGCCGGGCTCGGGTTCCTGATTGGTGCAGTCGCAGGAGGCGTTGCGATGAACGGGATATCGCAAAGTGACGGGCTGTTTGGCGATATGTTCAGAGTGCCATCTATTGCGATTGGAGTTGCCATTGGCGCGGGCATTGGAGGAGCGGTTGGCTCGTCGATGGGTGCCGATAGGAAGTATCGGATGGAGAAGCTGAGTCCGGAACAGAAACGAGAACTTCTGAGCCGGTTATTTCCGTCCGTTGTAGCGGAAAAGTAGCTCATTCATACCCTTCACACCTACACTCTGACCGTACACGCTTTAAGCGATCGGCATCGAAATCGTATCTCCTGACCACCTTCTTTGGCGAAGCTGTCCTCATCTGCCATATGTTCAAAATACAACGCAACCTTTTTCGCCTTTCGTGATTATACTAAATAGAAAAGGAAGAACACTGCATTTTGAGTGAAGAAGCACTACTCAGGGAGATCCAGCATGATCCCGGCAAATTCGGGGAGATCTATGATGCATTCTACAAGCAGATCTTCGGGTATGTCTTCAGAAGAACGACAAACTATGACGCCGCCAGGGATATTACGGCTGAGACATTCCTGAAGGCGTACACGAGTATCGGGAAATTTACATGGCGCAATATCTCTGTTGTCCATTGGCTCTACAGGATAGCAACGAATGAGCTGAACAGATATTTCAACAGCCGCAAATACACGCCGGAGTCGTTAAGCAGAATCC
>CAZWIN010000234.1:0-4927 GCA_964633855.1 uncultured Chitinophagales bacterium | reverse complement strand
ATTATATTATCTCAGAAATTCCAAACTGCTCGTTTCATGCCTGAATGAGTTGGTTGAAAAGGATATTCGCACCAAGGGCGAATATCAGCTTACGGATGCGTTACAGATGATGATTGAACGCGGCGAGAAGATGACAACATTCGGGGTTGAAGGCTGGTTCGATTGCGGAAAGCCCGAGACGCTGCTTTCCACCAACAGGGCGTTGCTTGAAAAGAAATCGGTATCGCGCAAGATGGAGGGTGTTGTTGTCAACGAACCCGTATATATTGCCCCGACCGCTGTTCTGACGAACTGTATCATCGGGCCATACACCACAGTCGGTGATAACGCAAGGATTGCTGAATCCGTTGTCCGTAATTCCATCATCGGCGAGGATTCCCAGGTACAGAAAGTGTTGCTTGATAATTCCATCGTCGGCAACGGGTCGGTCGTTAAAGGCGGCTACAAACGCATTAACGTTGGCGGTTCATCAGAGATTGATTTTTATTGACGGTTGCACCGTTACACAGTCAGCCATTTACTCCTGCGAGTACGGCTTCCGTTCAGGTCCTTCTGCAGTGCGCTAGTGTGAAAATTCCAGAGTCAGCATCACAAACAAAGAACATACACGAGGTAACATAATGTCATATTTATTCACGTCCGAGTCCGTGTCGGAAGGACATCCGGACAAAGTTGCAGACCAGATTTCGGATGCTGTACTTGACGAAATGTTAAAACAGGATGTGAACTCACGCGTTGCATGTGAGACACTGGTTACCACCGGGCAGGTTGTTGTTGCAGGTGAAGTGACCACCAATGCTTATGTGAATATTCCCGAGGTTGTGCGTCAGGTGATTCGCGATATCGGTTACACCAAGGCGGAATACATGTTTGAGGCGAATTCCTGCGGCATTCTCACGGCCCTGCACTCACAGTCGCCAGATATTGCCATGGGTGTTGATGTGGACAAGAAAAAGAAAAAGAAGCAGGGGGCGGGTGATCAGGGCATGATGTTCGGCTATGCATCCAATGAAACAGCCGAATATATGCCAATGGCCATCATGTTTTCGCACAAGCTTGTGAAACGCCTTGCCGATATCAGGAAGAACTCTCCTGGGTTGATGCCCTATCTTCGCCCCGATGCGAAGTCGCAGGTGACGATAGAGTATCAGGGAAGGAAGCCTGTTCGAGTACACACGGTTGTTATCTCGACCCAACACGATGGTGACGTATCCCAGAAGAGGATCCGTCAGGATGTGCTCAAGCATGTTGTCGAGCATGTCATTCCAAAAAGCTTGCGTGACAGCCGTTTGATTGTGCACGTGAATCCGACCGGCAAGTTTGAAGTTGGCGGGCCTCATGGCGACAGCGGTTTGACCGGCAGAAAAATTATTGTGGATACGTATGGCGGTCGTGCACCGCATGGCGGCGGTGCGTTTTCGGGAAAGGATCCATCCAAAGTTGACCGTAGTGCGGCCTACGCAGCACGACACATTGCGAAGAACGTTGTCGGCTCCGGCCTTGCTGATGAGTGTTTGATCCAGGTTGCGTATGCCATCGGTGTTGCGGAGCCGGTTTCGATTCATGTTGAAACGAACGGTACGGGAACCATTCCCGACAGCCAGCTTGAAGCAATCATCAAAAAAGAAGATGACATGACGCCGGCGGGCCTGATTGCACGCCTCAAATTGAAACGCCCGATTTACAAGAAGACGGCTGCGTACGGGCACTTCGGCCGTAACGATGATGATTTTACCTGGGAGCAACTTGACCTGGTCAACACTCTCAAACGTGCGGTGCGGTAAACTGCGCATTTTTTCGAATTCATAGAACACTCATAACACAATTGCAAAGGCAGAAATGGATCATAAGGCAGGGAAGTATAAGGTAGCAGATATCGGTCTGGCAAAAGAAGGCCACCAGCTCATTGAATGGGCGGAGTCGCGTATGCCCGTGTTGATGGCATTGCGTACGAAGTACAAGAAGACAAAGCCCTTGAAGGGATATAAAATTGCCGGGTGTCTCCATGTGACCAAGGAGACAGCGGTGTTGGTGCGGACATTGGTCGAGGCTGGTGCCGAGGTGAGTTGGAGCGGATGCAACCCGCTTTCGACGAATGATGCGGTGGCGGCCGCACTTGCGGATCAGGGGGTCTCCATCTTCGCATGGCACGGCATGAACGTGAAGGAGTTCTACTGGTGTATAGAAGAGACGCTGAAAATGAAGCCGAACCTCACGCTCGATGACGGTGCAGATCTTATCTTTACCATTCATAACCAGCACCCTGAATTTGCGGAAAAGTACGTTATTGGCGGTACGGAAGAGACAACAACCGGTGTCCATCGCCTCCGAGCAATGGCGGCTGACGGAGCTCTCAAGTATCCTGTCATTGCAGTCAACGATGCGGAAACCAAGTGGGATTTCGATAACGTTTTTGGAACCGGCCAGTCAACTCTTGACGGTATTCTCCGTGCAACCAGTGTGCTTCTTGCCGGGAAAAACGTGGTTGTTGCAGGCTATGGACATTGCGGACGAGGCGTGGCTTCCCGTGCTCAAGGGCTCGGTGCCAACGTTATCATTACCGAAGTAAAGCCCACGGCTGCATTGAAAGCTACACTGGATGGTATGCGCGTGATGAAAATGGATGATGCAGCAAAAGTAGGCGATGTCTTTATTACTGCTACCGGTGTAAAGGATATTATTGTGAAGCGCCACTTCCAGTCCATGAAGGATGGAGCAATTGTTTGCAATACCGGACACTACGATTGCGAAATCAACCTTGATGACCTTTCCGGCATCACAAAGGCGAAGCGCGAGATACGTCCCAACAATGAAGAATATGTCCTGAAAAACGGGCGACGTGTGTATGTGCTTGCCCAGGGTAGGCTTGTCAATCTCGCTGCAGCAGAGGGCCACCCGTCAGAAGTGATGGATATGTCCTTTGCGAACCAGTTCATGTCGCAGCTGCGGCTTGCAGATTCACACAAAAAGGGCAAGCGACTTGAGAACACAGTACATGATATTCCTGCGGAACAGGATCAGGATATTGCCCGCGTGAAACTCTCGACTCAGGGGTTTGAGATTGATACACTCTCAGCCGATCAGAAGAAGTATATGTCTGACTACAGCTCGGGTACGTAACACCGGTCCGTTATACATTACAAAAACACAAAAGGCGACGTACGGTCGCCTTTTGTCGTTCTTACGGTATGATGTGCTATTTCTGTTCAAGCGATTTTCTAATCGATGCCAGCAGGTAATCCATATTATACGGCTTGGTAATATAATCATCGGCTCCCAGTTTCAGGCTTTCTATTGCTACCGACAATCCTACAACCCCTGTCAGCATGATGACTTTGCAATCAGGGGATTCCTCTTTTACAAACTTCAGAACATCCAGGCCGGATTTGCCCGGCATGGTAATGTCCAGAAGTAACAGGTCATAATCGGAACCCTTGACCTTATTCATTGCCATGAGCCCGTCTTCCGCTTCATCTATATCGTAACCGACCGATACGAGCTGATCCTTTACTATTGACCGGAGCTCTGGGTCATCATCAACGAAAAGTATTTTTTCTTTCAGGGCTTCCATTTTTGTTCAGTCTGGCAAATACATAACTATTCTCAAAACAAAAGTCAATATAGTAGAAATACGGGGGACGTCATCTTGCGTTTGACAATAAATACTGTTACTTTATCGTAAATTATTTCTGCGTTCATTCTTCCTGAAAGACCCGCTGCCATGTCCATTGCTCGCCCCCTGTTCAAGATTGGTGTTGTCTTGATGGCCTTGCGTGCTTGTTCCTTCAGCCAAATTTCCGTCTATCCATATCTTCAGAACTTTGATTCGGTTGCCGTTCCATTGTTGCCTGCCGGGTGGCTATCAAGCCAGACCCGGACGCCGGGATCGAATGATTTTGCTACTACTACCTCGACTGTACGCTCTGCTCCAAACGCGGTGCTGTCCACAAATGCGACCATTGCGCAGGAACTCATCTCTCCGTTATTCAGCTTTGTCGGTGAAATACCGGATTCTATTCTGTTCCACACCCGAAGATCTTCGTCGCACGGTGCCAAAGCAGTTGTTGAGGCATCACTTGACGGTGGAGTGTCATATAACCACTTGATTGGTGACACGCTCCTTAATACGGGTTCCTCGGGCTTTGTTGCATCAAGATTCGAACTTCCGCCTGTTGTATCCACGTCTGCGGCGGTGCGGTTCCGATGGCGTATTATCCCCGACGCTTCCGGAAACACAGGAACATTCAGAATAGATGATATCCGTGTGTCTGTGAAGCCTTCCTACGATTTGGAGCTTGCTGCGATATCAACCATTCCACACTATCCAATTGAAGGTGATAGCGTCACCATCCGCCTCAGGATAGCCAATATCGGCCTGCAGACGGCATCAAATTTCTCCGCCTCGCTTTTTCTGGATGCCAATGCTGATTCGGTTGCCCAACAGTCTGAGTTGCTGGAAAGCCGTACGTATTCCGGGCAACTCGCGCCGCAAGACTCACTCGAAGTTCCGTTTGAATGCGGCTCGTATTCATCGGGCCAATATTCATTTATTGGCAAGGTCACATATTCATCGGATCGTAACCCGCAAAACGATCTATACATCAAGGATGTGACCGTTGGATACAATTCGGGATCCGTGGTTGTAAATGAAATCATGTATGCTCCAACCGGAGGTGAGCCGGAGTGGATTGAGCTTTATAATACGAGATCAGATTCAATCAATGTCAAAGATTGGTCTGTTTCTGACAATGTTGTTACCACAAGGCGACTCATTACTGCAACGTCATTGAAGGTACCGCCGCTTTTCTATCTTGTACTGACCAAAGACTCCGCAGCTCTTGTTGATATCCACCCTGATGTTCCGGCCCGGATCATACCTATTCCCAATCTTCCGACCCTGAATAACTCCGGCGATGCGGTTGTTCTC
>CAZWIN010000233.1:0-4971 GCA_964633855.1 uncultured Chitinophagales bacterium | reverse complement strand
GATTGCCGGTGAGAAGGGTGGTTCAATGGCGCAAAGGCTCTTTGCAGGTTTGGGAATTGCCGTTGCCTTCAAGACGCTGATGAGTGTGTTGGGCCTGTGGAAGGATGTTCCCGGTTATACAACCCCGAAAGGCTCGTCGTACCCGAACGCCAACCTGAGCGCGGAAATCACGCCGGAATATCTCGGTGTCGGTTATATCATCGGGCCGAAAATCGGCGGTGTCCTTGTTGCCGGCGGCATTCTCTCTTATATGGTGTTGATACCGCTTATCTCATTTATTGGTGATACGCTCCCGACCATTTTGAAGCCTGCGGGCCAGCTTATCAAGGACATGTCGCCTTCTCAAATTCGCGGCGGATACGTTCGGTATATTGGTGCTGGTGCAGTTGCTGCAGGTGGCCTGATCACGCTTATCAAAACGCTGCCGACTATTGTTTCAGCGTTCAGGGATAGTTTCAAGAGTATGCAGGACCTGAAGTCGGGCGTTAAGCTCTCCCGTACGGAACGCGACCTTCCGATTACGTACGTTGTTGTCGGCTCGCTGGCGCTCATTCTTATTATTGCGCTGTTGCCGCAGATGCCGGGCACGTTCCCGGGTACGTTGTTGATGGGCGTGCTTATTGTCATCTTCGGATTTTTCTTTGTCACCGTAAGTTCCCGTATCGTTGGTATTATCGGTTCATCCAATAACCCGATATCGGGAATGACGATTGCCACATTGATGGCGACGTGTTTGATTTTCGTCAGTATCGGCTGGAGTGGAGATGTCTTTCAGTCAGTCGCGCTTGTTGTCGGAGGAATTGTGTGTATCGCGGCAGCAAACGCCGGCGCGACAAGCCAGGATTTGAAGACGGGCTATATCGTCGGCGCCACGCCGATCTACCAGCAACTCGGACTCATTATCGGTGTTCTTGTCTCGACGTTTGCAATAGGCATGACCCTGCAATGGATAGATGGTTCGATGGCATACAAGGGAATTCCACATGCCATCGGTACCGAAAAATTTGCAGCGCCGCAGGCGACGCTTATGGCAACAATCATCAAAGGCCTGCTTGCGCAGGATTTGCCGTGGGCGTTGGTATTTATCGGTATGGCGATTTCGATTGTTGTTGAATTGTGCGGCATCCGCTCGCTCTCATTTGCCGTTGGAGTATATCTTCCGTTATCAACCACATTCCCGATTTTCGCAGGCGGCGCGGTAAAGTGGATTGTTGACAAAATGCAGGGGAAAAAGGAAGAGTCCGAAGTCAGCCCCGGAATGTTGTATAGCACCGGGCTTGTCGCCGGCGGTTCCTTAACCGGCGTACTGATTGCCATCCTGAGTGGCATCACCTTTATGACCATGGTGGGTGGAGCAGAGAAAGAAGTCTCGGTTGCGGAGTATCTGCTCGATTCCGTCGGAGTGCATGGTTGGGAACATCTTGGAGCTACCGCAGATTTCATCGGAGCGGTGATGTTTGTTCTTCTGGGCTTCCTGTTATTCCGTGTCGGGATGAAGAAGGACTAATGCTATCGGTTTACACAATACCTACTGGCATCATTGAGATTCATCAGTGATGCCAGTTGTTGTTTGGAATATGAATATCACATCAATTGGAGGTTGTCCCTGTGGCAAGTGCTATTGAAGGGCTGAAGCCCGAACTCGTGTGGAAATACTTTGCAGAAATCTGCAGGATTCCCCGCTGCTCCAAAAACGAAACGGCGATGACGAACTACATAATGGATACGGCCAAACGCCTCGGGCTCGAAGCAAAGGCAGATAAGCATGGGAATGTTGTTGTCAAGAAGTCTGCATCGAAGGGGAAGGAAAAAGCCGGCAGAGTTTGTCTACAGGGCCATCTCGATATGGTTTGCGAGAAGAACAAGGACAAGGTGCATGATTTCAGCAAAGACCCGATTGAGATGGTGCGGCGGGGCAATGCGATAATGGCAAATGGCACTACGCTTGGCGCCGATAACGGGATTGCCGTGGCAACTAATCTTGCGATTATGGAGGACCGTTCACTTGAGCACGGGCCGCTCGAGTTTCTTTTCACCGTGGACGAAGAAACCGGGCTTACCGGAGCAAGCAATCTCGGCGGGGATTTTCTGGAGAGCCGTACGTTGCTCAATCTTGATTCGGAAGAGGAGGGTTCCCTCTATGTCGGTTGTTCCGGCGGCAAAGACACCATCGGTAGCTGGAAGATTGACTTTGAAAAGGCTCCCGGGCAAACTGTATGTATTGCAGTAAGTGTCACGGGTTTGCGCGGAGGGCACTCAGGCCTGGAGATAGATAAAGGCAGAGGGAATGCGATCAAGATTCTCAATCGTGCCTTGATTCTGCTTGCAAATCTTGGCGCACGTCTTTCCTCTGCTGACGGAGGAAATAAACACAATGCAATTCCACGGGAAGCCGAAGCGGTGTTATTCATTCCGGGTAAGAAACTTGAAAAGGCTCATGCCGCAATTCGTGAATTCAACACAATCGTCGGAGCCGAACTCTCATCTGTTGAGCCTGATCTTTCTGTCACGTTGAGCGAGAGGAAGGAGAAAAAGGGCAAGGTCTTGAAGAAGGGACAGCAAAGAAGAATTCTGCAGGTCATTGCAGGACTGCCGCACGGTGTTATGAAGATGAGTGCGGATATTCCCGGGCTTGTGGAAACCTCGACAAATGTTGCTGTCATTCGCACAGGCAAGAAAGCAATCACTCTGGCCACCAGCCAGCGTAGCTCGGTCGCATCGGAAATACTGGAGATAGCACAGAGTGTATCTTCCATCTTCACTCTTGGCGAAGCGGAAGTGGAAACTATGGATGGTTACCCCGGCTGGAAGCCCAATCTTGATTCGCCCATTCTGAAGCTGGCGCGATCCACGTATCGCAACCTCTACGGAAAAGAACCGGAGGTAAAAGCCATTCACGCGGGGCTTGAGTGCGGTATTATCGGGGAGCGGTATCCCGGCATGGATATGGTCTCATTCGGCCCGACGCTTGAAGGCGTGCATTCGCCTGATGAAAAGATCTATATTGATACGGTCGAACGGTTTTGGAATTATCTGCTTGCACTGTTGAAGAACGTCGACTAGAGGTGCTCTTCAAGATGGTAAGATATTCATGCGCCATCGTTATTGATGGCGTTGTTGTTTTCGGAGGAAAAATGGACCGCAAAATGTATTCTTTCTTCATCCCGGCTATTTTGTTGTTGGCGGGAACATTGACCGCGCAGACCCAACCCGCGACAAAAGAATGGAAAGTTGATGAGATTTTCGGGGGCACGAAGTTCGCTACGAAATCTCTTTCGGGGGTACAGTGGATTCCCGGGGGAGGAAAGTTCTCCTACCTTGAAACCGATAGTGTGACAAAAAGCCGGAACCTCTACTCTTACGCTGCAGCCGATGGGAAGCGGCAGCTGGTCATGGAAGGATCACTTCTCATCGCAGAACGGAATGATCAGCTGCGTGTGCAGGATAGCACCCGCAAGAGTACGCAAGCTATGCGCATCGGATCTTACGAGTGGTCGCCTGATGGACGGAATATCCTTGTTACCGGAACGCTGCCGGCAAGGAGAACTAAATCGGGAGGGAACTTCGGCGTCTTTTCCATCGAAACAAAGGCTTTCCGGTTGCTCACCGATACATCTGCTGAGCAGGCTATTGTACGATTTTCTCCGGATGGTAAGTCAATTAGTTTTGTCCGTGACAATAATCTTTTTGTCCTGGATGTTGCGACCGGCGTCGAAAAGCAGCTTACATTTGATGGTTCGGAAACCATCATCAATGGAAGATTCGATTGGGTGTATGAAGAGGAATTCAGCATTATTGACGGCTATCAGTGGTCGCCTGATAGCAAGCATATTGCCTTCTGGCGGCTTGACCAATCAGAAGTGAAGACTTTTCCTCTTTTGCGCTACTCTTCAAATGATGCATACCCTTCTGTCGAACAAATGCGTTACCCAAAACCGGGAGAGAAAAACTCAGAGGTAAAGATCGGGGTTGTTGACGTTCAGAACAGCGAAACGCGCTGGCCTGACCTTGGGACAAATCGCGATATCTATGTCCCCCGCATCAAATGGACGGCGGATCCCCGGCTTCTCTCTATTCAAAGACTGAGCCGAGGGCAGGATACGCTGGAATTGTTGCTCGCCGACGTCATCAAAGGAACAGTCGAAACGATATTGACCGAAACCGATTCAGCATGGATTGATATCAACGATAACCTGCGTTTTCTCAAAAAGACAGATCAATTTCTCTGGACATCATTTCGTGATGGCTTCATGCATGTGTATCTCTACAATCTTGACGGCTCCCTCGTGCGGCAGATAACACGTGGCGAGTGGGAAGTGTCGGATGTGGTTGCAATAAATGAAAACAGGAGAACGGTGTACTTTACTTCAACCGAAGCATCGCCTTTAGAGCGGCATATCTACAGCATAAAATTTGATGGTACAGGATTCCGGCGTCTGAGCAGAGAGCCGGGTTGGCATTCGGGCAACTTCTCTCCCGACGGGCTGGTGTATATCGACAGTTACTCCAATGCCGGTACACCTTCGCAGACTGTTCTGCGCTCAAACGACGGTACGAAAGTAGCCCAACTCATCGAAAACAAAAAAGAGATATACAAAGAATATCCAATGTCTGACCCGAAGTTTCTGACGCTCAGGACTTCGGATAATGTGGCTCTCAATGCGTGGATGATCAGGCCTGTGGACTTTGATTCCACGAAACGGTACCCCGTACTTATGCATGTGTATGGATTGCCGGCATCCCAGGATGTCGTGAATCGCTGGGGTGGGTCAACCTTCCTGTGGTATCAGCTCCTTGCGCAACAGGGTTATGTTGTTATGAGTGTGGACAACCGGACTGCTGCTGGAAGAGGCAAGGCGGCGATGCAGCAATCACACCGGAGAGTAGGCGTGCGGGAAACGGGTGATTTTGTTGAAGCAGCACAGTCGCTTGCAAAGCTGTCGTATGTTGATTCTTCACGTATTGGCATCT
>CAZWIN010000232.1:0-4998 GCA_964633855.1 uncultured Chitinophagales bacterium | reverse complement strand
GCACAAGATGAGCATTGAAATTTTTTGCCGCGTGTTCTATGCGTTGTACAGCGGAGCAGGCGAGAATATTGAAGTTATCCGCATGGCTGCCGAAGCATGCGGCAACAAATACATGGAAAGTCAGATCAAGAATGTGGCTCTTCCCATGATGATTCAAAAAGGTGCGGGAATTACGGAAGCGTTTGAGGCTTCGGGTGTATTTACCAAAACAGCTCTTTCACGGTTTCACTCCGGCGCTGAAACCGGAACAGTAAAGCATACAGCATTGCAGCTTGCAGAATACTACGAAAATGAAACCTCATACAAAATGCGCAACGCAATTGACTATATCCAGGTTGCCATTTCGATGGTTATCATGATTGTGTTGACAGCACTGACAATAGTTTCGTCTGAAACAGCAACCATCAGGCCCAAGAACCCTGCACTGGGTGAGAATGTCCGGGTGCATACAATGGAGAAGAATATATCATAGCTGTGGGTGTCCATCCCCCGGCGATATTCAGGACAATGGCACAGATTGACATAACAGACAAGATCGGGTTCGCACTTCTCAAGAAGGGGATCATTGATTACGAGACCCTCGAGAAGTCATTGAAGGTCAAGGATTCCGAGTCTACGAAGAATAGGCGTAACCTCGGCCAAATCCTTGTCACCGATTTTAATGCCGACCACGATGCGGTTTTCCGCGAAGTAGCTGGCCTGTACGCATTCCGTGAAGTTATCCTCGCCGATGAAGTGCTGGATAAACAGCGAATAGAGTTCATTCGTCACTTCATTGAATCACTGAAGGAACCAGCCAGAGAGATGCTGCTACAGGCGAAGGTTCTTCCATTTAAGTTCGACGAAAAAAATCCCGACAAGCTTGTCGTTCTTGCTGCGGATCCCACGGATCGGCGCGTTCCGGTTGTTGCACGGAATTTCGGCGTCAAAAAATACGAAGTTGTCTTCTGTCGCCTCAAGGATATCACTTCAGTTCTTGAGCAGGTGATTCCGCCCGAGAATGAGTTCCTCAGGCTTCTTGAAGACGCCCAGGTTGGCATCGAAGTGAAAGAAGACGACGCCACCGTTGATGAAGAAGCACTTGAAGCGGAAATAAGCAAAAGCGCATTGGTGAACCTGGTGGAGGGAGCCCTTGTGGAATCTGTACGCACAGGTGCGAGCGATATTCATATCGTGGCAAAAGAAGGAAAGCGCACAGAGTTCTGGTTCAGAACGGATGGTTCATTAAAGTTGTGGCATGTCCAGGAGAATACTTCACCCGAGGCTGTTGCTGCCGTTGTCAAAGACCGTTCGAAGAATGTTGACCGGTTTGAACGTGATGCCTCGCAGGACGGCTTTATTCAACGTGTCATCGATGAGCATATGGTCCGCTTCAGGGTTTCCATTATGCCCATCGTTGGCGTTGAGCACAAACATAAATTCGAAAGTATTGTCATCCGTGTGCTGGATGACCGGAAGGTCATTACGGATCTCGAGAAACTCGGTTTGCAGGGGCCTGCACGGGAGTACTTCTACAAAGCAATTGCGAAGCCGCAAGGTATAGTTATTCTGACCGGCCCGACAGGAAGCGGCAAAAGCACGACGCTTGTTGCTGCCCTGTATCAAGTGATTGATCCGACAGTCAATGTACTTACTGTGGAAGAGCCGGTTGAGTACATCATTAAGGGCGCCCGTCAGCTCAAGATCGGGCACAAGATGAACTTTGAACAGTCCATTCGCGGTATTCTCCGCCATGACCCGGACATTGTGCTCGTGGGAGAAATGCGTGATAAAGCGACTGCGGAAATTGCTATCAAGCTTGCAAATACCGGGCACCTTACATTTTCAACTCTTCATACCAATGATGCCCCCAGCGCGGTATCACGCTTGTACAAAATGGGGATTGAACCGTTTCTGATTGCATATGCGATCAATATTATTGTGGCGCAACGGCTAATCCGAACACTCTGCCAGCATTGCAAGCGGGAAATCAGCAAGGATGAAATTGACCGTGAAGTGTACCTGGCATTCGGGTTTGAAGAAGAAGACTTGGTCAAGCATACAATCTATGAGGCTGTGGGATGTGATCGCTGCAGCGGTGGATACAAGGGACGTGCAGCAATCCATGAAGCCCTCTACTTTACGAGGCAAATACGCTCCATGATCGTGAAGGCCGGAGGAGATGTTGATGAGGAGGCCATCCGGACGCAGGCGGTGAAGGATGGCATGTGGACGCTCAGGCGTGCGGGTATTGAACGTATCAAAGAAGGCAGAACGACCCTTGAGGAGATTGCTTCGGCGACCACTGATGATTAACAGTCGGTAGGGTTGAGAGAGGCATGTTGTTGTGTGCCTTGAATTAGAGCAGTACGGTTTCATTAGAGTGTGACGCCCATCAGAGATTTTGCGTGGTGCAGAACACAACCAGTGATGTAAGGGACGAACATGATAGAAACAGCAATACGAACCTTGAAAGAAATCGCAGCATCCATTCCGGATACCGTACCCGGCATGGAACGGCAAATGCTTATTGGCGACCTGGTGGCAAAACAGTCGCCGGCCGAACGTACAGCCTTGCGAAAACTGATGGACAGTTATCTTCTCCATATGTCCAGCATCAATGCGTCTGATATTGATATGGGTGGCTATGGCTCGGCGGGCAACATTTGGTACCGCATCTATGGTGACAAGAAGCCGATGACGGACCTCGGCAAATTTAACGTTGATGAGTTTAATGTCTTGATCCAGAGCATTCTTATCGAGCGACAGAGGCTGTTTCTGTACGAAAACCGTAATCTTGATTTTTCCTACAGCATTATTCAGGACGAAACGATGTACCGTTTCCGTGCTGACGCGTATTTCGATCTGGATAATCTCGGCCTGAATATGCGCGCAATTAATACAACCGTACGCCCCTATAAGGGGCTGGATTTGCACCCCAACGTGACCAAGGCGTTGAGTCTTGCATTCACTTCGCAGGGATTGAATCTCATTACCGGTATTACCGGTTCTGGAAAGAGCACAACGCTGGATAGCATTATTGATGCAAACAACCACACAGTCGATGGACATGTCGTCGTTATTGCATCGCCGATTGAGTATGTGCACAAATCGGATCGCTGTATTATCCGTCATCGCGAAGTTGGCCGCGACGTTCTCTCGTTCAAGGAAGGAGCAATCCAGGCATTGCGTCAGGATCCTGACATTGTTGTTATCGGCGAAATGCGGGACCCGGATACCATCATGACGGCTTTGGAAATTACTGACTCCGGCCACAAGGTGTTTTCCACATTACACACCGCCTCTGCTGTTGAAACAATAGACAGGGTGATCGGTGAAGTGCCGCCCATTGAACAGGAACGTGTCCGCCTGAGGCTTGCAGACACGCTGAGTTGCGTGATGTCCCAGAAACTTGTCCCGACTCTTGATGGCAAGCTGGTTCTTGCCAAAGAGATGATGTTGATGACGCCGTCGGTGCGTGCTGCCATCAAGAATAACAACACGGGCGAGATCTATCAAATGATGGCGGAGTCCGCAGATTTGGGGATGGTCACTCTTGAGCAGGATCTCAAAAGGCTATATATGCAGAAGAAGATCTCTCTTGAGAGTGCAATGGTAGCGGCGAACAACAAGAGACGGTTCCAACAGATCATGAATATGAGTGGAGTAGGAGATTGACGTGGGCGCAAAGTGTGCAAATAGACATCATTCATCAATCACAATGAGAAAGCTCCCCCTATGGCTTCTTTAAGAGGACGCGGCAAGACCGTCCTGGGCATCTTTGTTGATGGCCTGGACATCAAGCTTGCTTACCTGAGCATGAAGGGCAAGCGAGTAACGGTGAACGAGCTTAAATCAGGGACGCTCGTTACCAAAATCGAAGAGCGCAAGTCCGTAGAAGTTGGCGCTACTGCATTTGCCGACGTGGCAGACGGTTTCACTCTGCCTGCTTCGCCGGGCATTGAGCCTGCATTCGGAGGGCAATCCGAGGACAACAATGCTGTCCTCCTTGGGCTGCTATCGCAATATCCTTCGAACAAATACTCGCTGACCTACAGTATCGCAGAGCCCGCTATCTATTATCACGTGTTCGAAAGCAACTTCGGGCTGAAGGGAAAGAAACTCAAGGAGCGTATTCTCAGCGAACTGCGCAACGTCAGGGCATTCCAGCCATCGCCCGACGCGGTGGATGCGATTACAACCGATGAGGGCAACCTTCTGTGCGTTGTGCGCGAGGATGGGCTGAGTCTCATCAACTCCCTGGAGAACATCAAAGGGTTCATCGGGAATCGGCTGCCGCACATTCCGGCAATTGATACCGCAGATATTTCGCTGATGAACATCGTGCGAGCGAACTATGATCTCCAGCCGCAGGAAGTGTCTGTGATTGTCTATGTCGGTGTGGAATTTACAAGGTTGATATTCATGCGCGGGAACGAATTTTACCAATTTGCCCCCATCCTCGGGGAAGGGTACGATTCTCCAAACCTGCAGAATACGGTCTATAGCCGTCTGTTGCTTGAACAGGATAACCTTGCTATTCCGCGCATCAGCAAGATCATTCTCGCCGGTGAATCCAGAAGAATCGGTTTCAAGGATTTCCTTGTTCAGCAGCTTCCTGATCAGGAAATCGACTACCTCTTGGCTCCGCAGCTTGACACCAGTGAATTGTCATCGGAACAGCAGGAATCCATCTCCGAATATGCAATTCCGATTGGCGCCGCGTGGCGTGCATTGGAGTCGACAAATCGAGAGTTCTATCATGTGAACCTGCTGCCGGATGCAGTTCGGGAAGGCCAGCGTGTCTTCAAACTTTCATGGCATGGCTACCTCCTGATGGCGATGTTGTTCTTCTCCACACTCTTCTTCACGCTTTCGATCGGGGAAAAACGACAGCAGATCGCCAGCCACAAGGAAGCACTGACTCTGAAAGAGAGCCAGCTAGCGGAAAATCGGACCATGCTTGCATCCATACAGGGATTACAGGAGCAGCTCGCAAAGTATCAAGGCTCCCTGGCG
>CAZWIN010000231.1:0-5066 GCA_964633855.1 uncultured Chitinophagales bacterium | reverse complement strand
ACCCTTGATGCCGACGATCCGTGCCAACTCGTGCATGGCATTATCGTCGAACAGGATACGAACAACTATATCCGTTTTGATTATTCACGCTCGGGAACCAACACGAGACTTTTTGCCGGTACAATTCAAGGCGGTATTTACACTGCCAAGTACAACCAGACGATTGCGACAGGGCTTCCACCCTATATGCGTGTCAAACGTCTTGGCGCCGTATGGCAGATGTATTATTCATACGATGCAATCAATTGGGTGCTCACGGCAAACTTCAGCCAGAGCCTCATAGTGACTGCAGTTGGCCCGTATGTAGGGAATACCGGGGCAAACCCGGCATATACAGGTATTATTGATTACTTCTTCAACTCGGCTCGGCCAATACTTCCCGAGGACGCCGGAGCAGGTATCCTCGCTCCAATTGTTGTCACGGAACCCGTCAATCAAACTGTCGCATCCGGTGACTCCGCACGGTTTACCGTTGATATCAGCGGCACGCCACCATTCACGTTCCAGTGGCAGAAAAACAACGTGAACATCGCCGGAGCAAACAGCAAATCATATACACTCTTTTCGGCAAACGTCGCCACAGATAACGGCGCAAAGTACCGCTGTATTGTCAGCAATTCAGCTGGAGTAGATACAAGCCTCGCAGCCACACTGACGGTATTGTATCCGCCATCCACGCTTATCTCGGATGACTTCCACACAGGCTCGTTGAATACCAGCGTGTGGAGGTTTGTCAATCCCTTGAACGATGCCTCCATTAACTTTACGGGCGTCGGAACGACTAGCGCAAGATTGCACCTGATTGTACCGGGGGGAACTGCACATGACATCTGGACAACCGGCCCGATGGCCCCACGCATCATGCAGGATGTGAACAACACCAACTTCGAAATCGAAGCAAAATTCGAATCAGGCGTCTCGACAAATTACCAGGAACACGGCTTCTTTATCCAGCAGAACGCCACAAATTACCTGCGGTTTGATTTCGTGACGCACCCGACCTCGAATGTTACGCGATTGTACTCCGCGTCGTTCGTCAATCTTGCCGTGACACAGCGGATTCAGGTGAATGGGCCAGCGAAGGGAGTCCAGCCTCTCTGGCTGAAGGTCAACCGTTCAGGCGATACGTGGACAATGTATTATTCGACAAATGGAAATACCTGGACGACTGCAGGCTCATTTGTCCATGCAATGACTGTAGACTCGGTTGGCGTGTTCGCGGGTAACGCAGGCAGCCCGGTTCCTTCATTCACATCCATCATTGATTACGTGTTCAATACCGCGGCGCCCCTATCACCCGAAGATGGCGTACCGCCCGGCATAGCATCACATCCGGCAAGCACTACCATCGCCGAAGGCCGGCGCGCATCATTTACAGTTGTCGGCTCCGGCTCACCGCCGTTCTCGTATCAATGGCAGCGCAACGGTGTGAATATCACCAATGCGACCAGTACATCCTATACTACTCAGCCGATGTCTCTTGCCGACAGCGGTGCAACGTACCGGTGTATTGTTTCCAATGCATTCGGCAGCGTGTATTCAAACAATGCTGTTCTCAGTGTTGTCCCTGCACAGCCGCTGCCGTGGTGGAAGAGCAAGTGGGCTTTCAGAATACCGCTGGAAATCCGTACCAATGGATATACCCGTTACTCCAAACCGGTTGAGAAGACCATTAATTTCAGCCAGGCACTCGCCATATTGAATGCCGGCGGTGCACTCGATACGAATTCGATCCGCGTGATCGAGGTGGACAGTACACATGCTCTCCTCGATACTCTTGTGGATCAGCAATTTGACCTTGAGCCGTTGTTCAATGCAACAACCAATGCGGTGGGTACGGTCATCTTCATGATGGATAATGTTACCAATGCGAACATGGTACGTTACTACGACGTGTATTTTGATACTGTCGGCGGAGGTTCGTTCACCCCACCTCCGGTAACCAATTATGTCACCATTAGCGATACGTTCTACCGCTATTATCCGTCATATAAAATTGTCACAACAAACGGAACATATTACTATCACAAACCGGGGGGTGCATTCGTCAGCCTGTTCGACCAGAATAATCAGGACTGGATCGCGTGGGATAGCACGGCGGGAGCACAGGGTATCTGGCGCGGTATTCCAAACAACGGCGATGCGTTCCACCCTGGTTTCACTACTGCTACAACAACACTAATCAAGGCAGGACCGTTGCGTACGCGATTCCGCTCACACACGGCAAACTTCCTGTGGGAAACCGAGTGGGATGTCTTCCCGTACTACGCACGCAATACCATGCTCCGAAGGGCCGCAACCTGGTGGTGGCTATATGAAGGAACGCCGGGCGGAACGTATGACCACAACACTGATTATTGGGTACGGCCGAATGGCCAGCGCCTGACGACCAACGTGAAGTGGCAGGGTGACGTCGGGACAGAGGAGTGGGCGTACTTCGGCGACCCGGCAATGAGCCGCATCCTCTATGTGGCAAAACATGAAGATGATAATGCACCTGAGATATTCCGCGACCAGGATATGGGCATGACCGTGTGGGGCTTTGGGCGAAAGGATCCCTGCTGTATCCGTTACCTTGACGTGGTGCCACAAACCTTCACATTCGGCCTTGCAGAAGATTCCACTTTCTCAGCGGCGCGCAGCTCAATCTACTCTGCATACAGGGATATGCAGGTCACGCAGCAGGATCCGCAGATTGAAGGTTCAACCGGCGGCAACACGCTCTCCATGATCGTGTCGGATAACTTCAATTCGGCAAGTTTGAACTACGATCTCTGGACGTACTACAATCCGCGCGGAGATGCCACGCTGAGCATGAACGGAAGCTCACTGGTGATTAACGTACCGGGTGGTATCGGGAAGGATCATGATGTATGGACGAACGGCAATTTTGCACCACGTGTCATGCAGCCGGCAAACGACGTGAACTTCGAGATTGAAGCAAAGTTCAATTCGTTCCTCGGCCTCGGCTTCCAGTTGCAAGGGTTCATTATTGAGCAGGATGCATCCAACTTCATCCGGTTCGATTTTGTACGCAACTCATCAACCGTGAATATCTTCTCGGCGACATTCCTGAACGGTGTGCCAACGGTAAAGGTCAATTCACCCATCACGTCATCCAACCCGCTCTATTTACGCGTGAAGCGGATTGGGAACACCTGGACGCAGTCGTATTCTTATGACGGAGTCAACTGGACTGTTGCGGTGATGTTCGATTACGACCTCGCAGTCACTTCCGTCGGGCCGTTCTTCGGCAACAGCAGCAATCCTGCACCGTCGCTCATTGGCGTCATCGACTATTTCTATAACACCGAAGTACCTATTAACCCGACAAAGGCACATGGAAATGACAAGCCGAAACAGGATGCAATACCGTCGGTCTTCTCCTTGAGCCCGAATTATCCCAATCCGTTCAATCCGCAAACCACAATTGCATACGGGTTGCCTGAACCGGCTACAGTCACACTGAAAATTTACAACATGCTGGGACAGGAAATCGCAACGATCGTGGACGGACAACAAAACGCGGGATATTTCAAGTCCGTTTGGGACGGGAAGAATGATCATGGCGGAGTTGTGGGAAGCGGCGTGTACATTTATCGCATGACGGCAACAGGCGCCTCAGGCAACATATTTACCAACACAAGAAAGATGATTCTGACCCACTAATTCTCTTCGAGTCATATCATCCTAGCCAGGGGCGATGGGGAAACACCTCATCGCCCTTTTTATTACCAAGAATGTGACCGGCTTCAAGCAATTCTCCCCCGTTTTTCCTTATCTTGTTTCGTCATTATTACGAAATCGAGCAGGGAGAAATTATTCATGGGAACACCGCCGGCAATGCAATGCACCGTATGCAACTCATCGGAGCTGAGAGTCTTCTTGGAGATTCTCCAGGTTCCGGTCCATTGCAATGTTCTGTGGCCCGGAAAATCGGAAGCGCTTAACGCCCCACGCGGCGATATGCGCCTGGGATACTGTCCAAAGTGTGGACATGTGTTGAACCTCGCGTTCGATCCCGCCCTCATGGAATACACCCAGGCATATGAAAACTCCCTGCACTTCTCTC
Organism: uncultured Chitinophagales bacterium; assembly: GCA_964633855.1. GTDB lineage: Bacteria > Bacteroidota > Ignavibacteria > UBA10030 > UBA6906 > CAZWIN01. The sequence goes on along the minus strand of CAZWIN010000231.1, from coordinate 994 downwards.
CCAGCTTCCAGAAATTTGCCGAAGAACTTGTTGACGGGCTGATTACACGCTACGCTCTCAGGGGAAAAGATATTGTTGACATCGGGTGCGGCAAAGGAGATTTCCTGAAGCTGATGTGCGCACGCGGAAACAACCGTGGATGGGGTTTCGACCCGAGCTACGTTCCCGACAAGAACGAACAGTCCGGGGCAGTGACATTTATCCGGGAGTTTTACTCGGAGAAGCACGCGCACTACAAGGCAGACCTTGTTGCGTGCCGGCATGTTCTCGAACATATCCAATTCCCGCGCGAGTTTATGAGTAATGTACGCCGATCAGTCGGCGAACGTTATCAGACCGCCGTGTACTTTGAAGTGCCGAATGTCCTGTACACCCTGCGTGATATGGGGATTTGGGACATCATCTATGAACATTGCTCGTATTTCAGCGCTCCATCACTTTCTTCAGTCTTTGCAACAGCCGGCTTTAATGTCTCAACGGTCCATGAGACATTCGGTGGACAATACCTCGGCATTGAAGCCCATGCAGGCCGTTCTCCTCAAGGGTCTCGACCGGCAAATCCTGTTGCACCAATTACCGCTCTGGTTGACGCGTTTGCCGTCAACTATGAAAAGAAGATAGTATTCTGGGAGAGCCAGTTCACTTCACTTAAGGCGGCGGGAAAGAAAGTCGTCGTTTGGGGTGGCGGCTCGAAGGGCGTTACTTTCCTGAATAAATTCAAACAACACAGGATTGTTGAGTATATGGTAGATATCAACCCCCGGAAACAAGGCATGTACGTTCCGGGTACCGGACAGACAATTGTTGCTCCCGAATATCTGAAAGATTACCGGCCGGATGTAGTTATTATTATGAATCCTCTCTACAAAGAAGAAGTTGCCAGGGATCTCTCAAGCCTGAGGTTGAATGTCCAGGTTATGGTCGGCTGAAGACCCTCCGTTTATCCCATCGTAACGAACAACCACCTGTTTGCATGATCCTGTGTGCTGTAGGC
>CAZWIN010000230.1:0-5077 GCA_964633855.1 uncultured Chitinophagales bacterium | reverse complement strand
GGCTCTATCTGGCGTGGCTGATCAAGAGCGGGCGCGTTCAACCCAAAGCCGTAAAACATCAGGCTTCCCAATGAGTGAAGGCAGCAATATTGAAGCCACGTTTTGTTTTGTCGATATCGCCGGATATACCGCGTTAACTGATGCGCATGGAGGAGTTGCAGCCGCTGATCTGGTGGAGAGTTTCAATGAATTGATCAGGACATCAGTGGAGCCACGAGGGCACATCCAGGAACTGATAGGAGATTGCGCGTTTCTCGTGTTTCCGGATCCATTTGCTGCTAAAGACGCACTGTCGGAACTCTATAAGGTTATAACCAACCGCTCGAGCTTTCCGGTCGTTCGCGCAGGTGTACATCACGGCCCGGCACTCCTCAGGGGAAACCGTTACTATGGTTCAACGGTGAATCTTGCGGCAAGAGTCGCTGCACAAGCGAAGGGAGGGCAGATTCTGGCCACAAAACCTATTATTGAGATTCTCAGCCACGCGGGTGCATCCGATGTTGAAGTTGAGCACCAGGGATTGTTCTCTCTCAGAAACTTTCCACAACAAGTTGATTTGTACGAAATAGTACTCTCCGGCTTTTCACATGAATACGCGATTGATCCCGTCTGCAAAATGCAGGTTGACAAAAGATCTGCAGCAGGAGAACTCCACTTTGACGGGAAGAAGTACTGGTTTTGCTCACTTCCATGTGTTGAGCAGTTTGCCAGGGAGCCTTCATCGTATGTGCAAGTGGATTCGAACAAGACTTGATTAGAGAGATTGATGCAATCCCAGTCCGACAGATGTCAGGGGACGCCTCTGACGGAAGCGGGAGTCTGTTTGGTATCACAGAAAGGGAAGGAGTTATGTCCAACAAGTGCGTGTTGGTTTCAGGCCTAACGTTCGACCCTGACTGTTTTGAGTTCTTTCTTGACATGGACTATTTCTCCAATTGGACTTACAACCTCGGAGAAAACTCCTGAAAGCCATTGTATATCAGAAGTATGGTTCACCCGATGTTCTTCATCTTGCAGAGGTGGAAAAACCCGCCCCCACAGACGATGAAGTACTGATCAAGATTCATGCGGTATCGGTAAATCGATCTGATTGGGAGGGGCTGACAGGCAAGCCGTTGTACGCCCGCATGGGTGGACTTCTAAGACCAAGTTACCCAACATTGGGATCGGACATTGCCGGGAGAGTGGAAATGGTGGGCAAGAACAACCGGCAGTTTCAACCGGGAGATGAAGTCTTCGGGGAGATGTCGAAGTATCAGGGTGGGTTTGCCGAGTATGCCTGTGCTACCGGAACAATCCTGGCGCTGAAACCAGCCAATATGACATTCGAGGTGGCATCTGCTATCCCGCAAGCGGGAGTGATCGCATTACAGGGAATGCGGGATAAAGGACAGGTTCAGCCGGGCCACGAAGTTTTAGTCAATGGCGCCGGGGGCGGTTCAGGTATGTTTGCAGTCCAGCTGGCCAAAATGTACGGGGCTGAAGTAACCGGAGTGGATAACACCGAAAAACTGGACTTCATGCGATCGCTTGGTGCAGACCATGTCATTGATTACACCCGTGAAGACTTCACGCGAAATGGAAAGCAGTATGATCTGATACTTGATCTCATCGCATTTCGTTCCGCGTTTGCCTGCCAGCGGGCACTGAAGCCCAGTGGAAGTTATTTCGCCGTCGGAGGGTCGGTAGCAACACTTCTCCAGATTTTACTCTTGGGCCCATTGATAAGAAGAACCACGGGCAAAAATATACGCATCCTGGTGGTTCAGCAAAATCGAAAAGATTTGCTCGCCATAACGGAGCTGTGTGAGTCTGGCAAAATCGTCCCGGTTATTGATAGACAATATCCGTTTAGTGAGGTTCCTGACGCGCTTCGCTATCTTGGAGAAGGGCACGTCAAAGGGAAAGTAGTAATAACTCTGGGACAAGCAACATAGAAGGGATCATACGGTGAAACTCATTGAAACGGTTTCATTCGGTTTTGTCATGGCAGTGTTCCTGACTTCTTTAGGCGTTGCACAATCCGTCCCCCGTGTCGGACGCCTCCCCGATCTCGTCATTTCCAAAGTCGTTGCAAAACAATTGCCAATTATGAAGGATATGGAAGGGAGGAAGTTCGACTTCCGCATCACCATACAAAACGTCGGCCAGGAGGAGTTCTACGACAGAATCTGGCTCTCGAATACGCGATTGGATTCCACAGAGTTTGAACGTGGAGGCTTTCTGGATGAGAAGCGGGTACGCATTCCAGCTGGAGAATCAATGAACTTCGCAGTGAAGCAGGTGTTTGATGTCGCTGTTCAGAGAACGATCTTCAGGATAGATGTCGCGGAGCCGCGGGGAAAAGAATCGCCGAGAAGGAATACGGTGGAAGCCAATTCGAACAACAATACGTATGTGGTTGTGCTGAAGTGAGAAGGTAAAGGAGGTGGGGCACAGGGATAAGTAGGGGCACAATGTATTGTGCCCCTACGAGTTCTAACGTCTCAATCCAAATCAACTTCCGTGCTCACCGTTCCGGGATCCGTGCCGCCATCCCAGAAGAAAGGCATTCGTTGTTTCGGGTGGTTGCCGATCTCGTTCATTGTTGCTGCGTCGTACAAGCGTCCGTTGAGCATCACGTAACGGATTGATTCGCTGTTCCGGATGTTCTCCAGCGGGTTCCTGTCCATTACGATAAGGTCTGCGAGTTTACCCGGTTCGAGCGAGCCGATGTCTCCATCCATTCCAATATACTGTGCCCCCGAAATGGTCGCGCATCGGATTGCCTGCATCGGGGTCATTCCACCCTGTACAAAACTCCAGAGTTCCCAATGCGCGCCGAGCCCGGCAAGTTGTCCGTGCGCGCCAAGTTGTGCCCTTCCTCCGGCATCAACAACTGCCTTCACTGCCTTTGAGTTTTCGATGTGGTTCCAATCGTCTTCCTCAACTTTCATACGGCGCCGTGAGCGGGCGTCAATCATGGCTCGGGGCACGTATGTGAGCAGGCGTTCATTCTCCCATACTTTTGTATTGGAATACCAGTAGTTCTCGCCAAACAATCCGCCGTACGATACGATCAACGTAGGCGTGTAGCCGACACCGCTTTTGCCGAAGAATGTAGTGACATCCTTATAGAGCGGTGAGACCGGCAATGAGTGCTCGATGCCTGTGTGTCCATCCATAATCTGGTTGAGATTCCAGTACAGCGTTGAACCGCCTTCGGGCACAACCATCATATTCAATTCTCTTGCTGCTTGAATAATCTGCTGGCGCTGGTCGCGGCGGGGCTGATTGTAGCTCTTCACCGAAAACGCACCGACAGCCTTAAGCCGGCGAAGATGCGAGCGGGCGTCATCAATGCTGTTGACAACGGCCTTGAAGCTTCCCTCCGCGCCGTAGAGAATCGTGCCTGTTGAATAGAGCCGCGGCCCGACAGTGATTCCTGCCTTGATCATCTCGGAGCTTGCAAAGACTTCCTCGGTGTCGTTGGAAGGATCGTGGTTTGTCGTCACGCCAAAAGCAACGTTCGCATAGAAGTTCCAGTTCTGTTGCGGAGTGATTCCGATACTGCCCGCTGAACCGTGCGCATGAACGTCAATCATTCCCGGCATGATGTATTTGCCCGTGACGTCAACAACCTTGGTTCCTGCAGGAACGGCAAACGAATTGCCGGTCGTTATCGACGTAATCCTGTTCTGTTCGATGAAGATGGTTGCGTTCTGGAGGATCTCATCGCCTTTCATGGAGATTACTGTTGCACCCGTAAGCGCAATGTTGCCGGTTGGCTTGTCTGTCTCTGCTTTGAAGCCAATGTATATTCCCGACGTATCCGGCTTTTCCTGTATGCTGTCCTTGGCGCCTTCGACGAATTTGAATGTGTTATCCAGGCTTCGTGAATACAGTTCGGGGCCAAGCGACCAATAGACAGTCTTGCTGTTGGGGGACCAGTGAAGATATGTGCCGGCATCGCGCGTGATGCGCTTCACGGGGAATTCACCGCTGTTCGGCCCGAACTGCACAGGCTGTCCAGTCATGGGCAGCGTCGCGATGTAGGAATTATACCGTTCTGCAAAAGCAACCCATTGCTCGTCAGGCGATGGGACAATCTGCTGTGCATTTGCGGAAGTGAGGTGAACCCTCCGGTCACCGCCGGTAAGGTTAACGCTAATCAGCGCAGTATTCTCCCCTTCATTCGAGATAAGGAAAATACGGTCGCCCTTCTTGTTGAATCTCGGCGTAAAGCCTTCGTCGGTGATGAGCGTTGCCTCGCCGCCTTCAGCGGGAATCCAGTAAATGCCCGGGTCATCCGTGTATGCCTGGCCTCGCATCAGGTCGCCGCCATTTCGTACAAAGACGATCTTCTTTCCGTCCCGTGAGAAACTCGGCTCAGTGTAGGTTCCCTTCACGGTGGTAAGCTTTATTCCTTTCCCACCTGAAGACTTCACTTTGTACACACTGCTTTTGTTTGCATCTGACCATGTAGTATAGACAACCCACTGTCCGTCGGTGGAGAATGACGGGTAGAACTCGAAATGGTCATCGGTAGTAAGGCGTTTCGGTTCGCCGCCGGAAACCGCCTTCATATACAAATGGCCGAGAGCGTTATACACAACCCATTTTCCATCCGGCGAGGTGGTAACCCAGCGAAGCATTTTGACATCGAACTTATCCGGGGCAACAGCTTGCTTCACGCGGACAGGCTCTGTCATGGTCTGGCTGACATTCACCTTGAATGGAATTTCAACAGCCGATTTCTTTTCGACATCCACTTTCCAGATTTTGCCTTTTGCCCAGATGACGATGTGTTTGTCATCCGGAGTCCATGCGAAGCCGGGATAGAGGCCAAAGATTGCCCAGGTCTCCTGTGCGTCCCTGTTCAGTGTATCGTAGATCGGCCATTCTTCGCCGGTTTGGAGATTGCGGAGATATAAGACCGAGTTCAGGCGCACTCTTCGCACGAATGCAAGATATTTTCCGTTGTGGGAGGGAACCGGCCTGACTGAACCGCCGTTACCGGTAATGAAGCGCTGAGTCTTTCCCGTTTCACGGTCGAGGCGCTGAATGACATAAATTCTTCCGTACGGGTCACGGTTGT
>CAZWIN010000229.1:0-5086 GCA_964633855.1 uncultured Chitinophagales bacterium | reverse complement strand
ACTTCGTTGGCTCGCAAACGTTGCACTCGAAGGAGACAATCGGAAGCCCGGACCTCCGGTTCAGAGGCTTTCCGATTGGGCTTCCATCAGAGGTCGGGACTACAGTGCGGGTGATCGCAGCCGACTATGAAGATATTCCCAACATGCTTTTCCCGCCGGTTCCGTCCTTGACTGTAAGAGATGAGATAATTGAGGCAGGTAACCACATGACAAATCCGGAGAAGTACAGCCATTCCGGGTTCCTGCCCGGAGCCGTGGCAGAACTCTCCCCATTGTCTCGCATCAGAACGATGCTCTTGGGGACAGTCAGAGTGTTCCCTGTGCAATTTGATCCCGCGACGAGAACAGTACGAAAATACAAGAGAATTGCCGTCGAAGTTGTCTACGGTCCAGTGCGTGAAACGATGGTACGCAATGAAGATGATCGTGCCTTCGCTGGAGTTCTTCTGAACTACGAGAAAGCAAAATCGTGGAAGTGGGAGGACACACACCCTGTATCTATCACCGATACACAGCCGAGTGTTCTTGCTACCGGCGATTGGTATCGATTAACCATTGTTGATGAGGGGGTGTACAAGCTGGATGCCCAGTTCTTCGCCTCTGCTGGCATCAACATTTCTGCCTTTGACCCGCGCACGTTAAAAATATTCGGAAACGATGGAATGGAGATCCCCGAGAGCGTTAACCAACCTCGTACAACAGATCTTCTGGAGAACGCAATCAATGTCGAAGGCGAAGCGGATGGACAATTTAACCAGGGAGACTATGTTCTGTTCTATGGAAAATCCACCCGCGGGTGGAAGTACGATCCTGGCTCACGTTCGCTTCAACACTATATCAATCACTACTCAGAGGCCAACTACTACTGGTTGACCTTCGCTGGAGCTCCAGGCAAACGCATGCAGGTGCAGGCCTCATCAACAGATATTCCTACTCTCGTTCCAGACAGGTTTCAAGATGCAACATTCGTCGAGGAAGACAGAGTCAATTTGCTCAGGTCAGGCAAAGATTGGTATGGGTTTCCACTGTCCCCGGGCAGTACGGTCTCATACACGTCCATACTGTCGGGTCTTGTGCCGGACGACATCGTCCGCTATAGATACCTGCTCGTCACACGATCTGATTTGTCGCCCACCTTCACAGTCAAACAAAACGGACAGGTCATCGGCACCCATACCCTCGGTACAGTATCCTATGATAGTCCATTTGCGTACGCCACTGCGTCCCCATACTCAAATTCCAGCCGTGGAATACCATTTGAGGCTCAAAGCTCATCATCCCTGCCAAATGCAACGAGTCTTTTGACCCTCTCTTTTTCATCGCCTAGTGTCTCAGGCACAGGTTGGATTGACTGGATCGAAATCTTCTACCCAAGGCGGTATATTGCGACGAACAATGTCCTTAAGTTTCGCTCTCCCGACACCACGGCGATCGTCGAGTACCAACTCGGTCAGTTTACCGCACAACCCCTGATCTTGAATATCACAGATGCTCACGATGTCAAGCGTATGACGAGCGCAACCGGCTCATATCGAATTCGCGCGGCAGAAGTTGCAGGGGAAATATCTGAATATTACGCTGCCGCGGATGAAACGTTCAAACGACCCATCGGCGTCGAAAGAATGCAAAACCAGAATCTGCATGGATTTAGTACGGGTGCGGATTTCATCATCATAACCAGTCGAGAATTTAGGGCCGCTGCCGATAGACTTGCATTATTTCGCGAGGATCCCGCCCACGGAAATCTCAGGACAGCCGTACTGGAAGTAGATCAGATTTACAATGAATTCGCGGGAGGGCTGCCAGATATTACGGCAATCCGGGATTTCCTGAAATACGCGTACGACACGTGGAACCCGAGACCGAGGTATTTGCTCATGCTGGGCCAGGCTTCTTATGACTACAAAGGCATCCTTGGTAGTCGTTCGAGTTATGTACCCACGTGGCAAAGCATGGAGTCACGTGACGACGTGGGAAGTTATGCCACAGATGATTTCTTCGTTCAACTTGGTGCAGGCAGTGCTCTCTGGCTGATACCAGGAAGAATCTCCTCGCGGACCGCCGCCGAGGCAAACCTCGTTGTTGAGAAGATCGAGCGTTACGAAACGGTCTCTGCGAAAGAGAATTGGAAGATGAAAATGTTGTTCATCGGTGACGACTCCTGGACGCCGGAGCGTGAAGATGGAATCATTCACAGCGAAGCTGCCGAACAACTTGCTCGATATTATACCCCCGACGAGTTTGATAAAAAGAAGATCTACATTGCTGAGTATCCCACCGTTCAGACAGCTCAAGGGCGAAGAAAGCCGGGTGCATATCAGGCCATCATTGACAATGTCAATCAAGGAGTACTGGCCGTGAACTTCACGGGCCACGGTAACCCAACAGTGTGGACACATGAATCAATCTTCAACGTGCAAACATCAATTCCGCAGCTGGTCAACGGAAACAAGCTCTGCCACTTCTTCGCTGCCACGTGCAACTTCTCGCAATTTGATGATCCAAGCAGGTACACGGGCAGCGAGATTCTGATCAACAAGCCGGATGGGGGGGCTATTGGAGTGGTCTCTGCCACAAGAAAGGTATTTGCCGGGAGTAACAACTATCTGCACCGGAACATCTTCCTCCAACTCTTCATGCGGAATTCGACCAGTCGTTTCGTTGATCCAAGAGTTGCAACAGCTCTGTATGCATTCAAAGCGTATGGCGGCAATTATGTCAACGACCAGAAATTTTTTTTTATGGGGGATCCAACCATGGAGATCCAGTACCCGAAAGGGTACGCGGCAATTGACAGTGTGAATGGTGAGCCGGTTGACAGTGTCAACGGTGCACCACGCGTCAATCCCATCCGGCTAAGGGCTCTGTCCAAGGTGGTTGTAAAAGGAACGATACGCAGCACAGACAATCATCCGGATACAACCCTTACTGGAACCGTCATCTTGGCTGTCAACGACGCTTCCAAGACGACGTCCATTCTTAATTTTGCCCCTGGAATAAACTGGAGTTACCTCGCTGCCGGAGGAACTATCTATCGCGGGGAAAACTCCATTACCAGTGGCAGATTTCGTGCAGAGTTCATAGTTCCTAGGGACATCTCCTATGCTGATTCGGTTAGTCTTGGCCGTCTTGTTGCCTATTTCTCCGCAAACGACCTTGATGGTGCTGGATACACCTCCAAAGTGAACATCAGCGGAACAAATTCCACCGCGCCAGAAGATAATATCGGTCCATCCATCGGGTTGTTCTTGGACAGCCGCAGCTTCCGTACTGGTGACCTTGTGAGTGAACATCCGACATTATTCGTGGACCTCTCTGATGCGAGCGGAATTAATACATCAGTCTCAGGCCTCGGCCATCGCATTGAACTCTGGCTGAATGATAGCCCTCAGAGCAAGGACATAACGGAGTTCTATTCAAGCAAGCTTGACGACTACACACAAGGAACGGCACAGTACCAACTCAAAGATCTCGCCCAAGGCCGAAACGGTATTCGGGTGAGGGCTTGGGATACTTACAACAACTCCTCTTCAGGTGAGACGTTTTTTGAGGTGACCTCCGTTGATCAACTAAGAATCTCTGACGTCTTCAATTATCCCAACCCCTTTTCCAGCACCACGATGTTTACCTTTCGCCAGAACCAGCTCGTCCCTTTGACTGTGAGAATCAAAATCTACACGATCGCGGGGCGTCTAATTCAATCGTTGGAGGAGATATCTCCCGGTGAGCCATTCACCCAGGTACAATGGGACGGAAGAGATCGCGATGGTGATATGCTAGCGAATGGCGTATACCTCTACAAGGTGATACTAAGCACACTGGACGGTCGATTCAGCAGTGAGGCGCTGGGGAAGCTTGCTATCCTAAAATAGTGCTCACCATGTACCATTCTTACGTACGCTTGAATCAATGACGTTGTTCATTGCTTACCGCTAATTGATGTTCGCTTTTCCTCATCGACTGCCCATTGCAGATTTCCTACCACTTCACTTTCTGCTCTCCGCTTTCCACACAGTTCACATATCGCGCTTCGCTTTTCGAATTCAATCACCCCGTTGTCGCAGACCCCACCGTGCTTCATCTTCCTGACCGCCGTCTGTTTGGCGGTTTGGCGGGGTAATTGCTCATTCAAAACAATTCTGCTTTGCCTTTCCTCTTTCCAAATCATTGATTGTTGTTTGTTGATAATTGCTAATTATTTTTCCTTTCCCTATCTTTCTCGTAGTTATTTCTACCATAAAAACGCTATGCCCTCCGCAAACAATACAAGACAAAAGCGCCTGGCCCGACTCACAGCAGTCTGGGGCTATGCTGAATTAACGCGAGCGACCCACAAAATATCCGGATGGAAGAAGTTTGTCATCCGGAATTACACCGGACCGTTTCTTCCAGAGAATCTTGTCGTCGACTCGCACGGGCTCCCGGGGAATCCTGGCGCAACGCAGGTCATCGAACATCACGGCTGGCCTGAGGAAAGGGCATTCGGTAATGCGCTCCAATCGTGGAGAACAAAACGACGAAAGAGGCCTGCTTCACACTCCTACCGGAGATCCGCTTGAGAGGAGTTCCACAACTCTGGTAACGTAGGGAAAATGCCAGCCCATAACCGGAACATGATGTTCATTCGTGAGTCGATGTCCCCACGCATTATCCTCATCTTCGTGGTTGATCTGGCTATTCTTTGTATCTGCTTGTTGAATCTCCCCACGCTTTTAGATCGAACCGAACTCCCGCTGAGCATCACAGAAAACTCTGCCCCGTTTCTTCTCCAACCAGTGTATGACTTGAGCTATCTTGTTGCCGTTGCCCTGATCGGCGGACTGTCATGGCTCGTCGCTGTCTTCTTGCTGATCAAACGTCCGAAGGATACGATTGTTCAGATCGCTCACTGGGGACTCATCGGACTATCAGCAACCGTCATGGTCGCATGGGAGGGTGGGAGTTCTCAAACATTAGTCTCAATTGCTGCAAGCGCATTGTTCTTCGTCGGCTACACTGTCGCGGCTTCCTGCTTTGTGCTCTTCGCCCTGCAATTTCCATGGAATCCTGGAATCAAACGTCAGCACCGCCTCCTTATCCTCGCGCT
>CAZWIN010000228.1:0-5088 GCA_964633855.1 uncultured Chitinophagales bacterium | reverse complement strand
GCACCTCGAATTTCCCGAATGGTCTTGGAGCGGGAGCTTTCGGAGTCTCCGGCCTTCTGCCGAAAAAGTATTGCGGGGTCTTCATGGCGAAACTCTCTCAGACCACATTGGACAACTACAGTCCTACCGATTCCCGCCACTACTAGGTCAATTGACTCCGTTCGGATATAATGTTGAGTGGAACTTTTGTTCCTCAACACTCAACGAAAGGAGATTCAATGTGTCAGCAAACTGCTCACACTAATGAGCCAAAGGCCAAGTTCATGCTTGGACAGATGGTCGCCACTCCAAACGCACTCAATCAAATTCCGAATGATGAAATCATGATCGCCCTGTCTCGACACGTCCGGGGCGATTGGGGAACGATGGACAGCGAAGACTGGACTGCAAACGAAGACGCGTTAAGAAGCGGCGGGCGTCTGTTCTCAGTTTATCACACTAGCCAGAAGCTCAAATTCTGGATAATCACTGAAGCAGACAGATCGGTGACAACCGTTCTGCTGCCGGAGGACTATTGATGAGCACATGGATTGACTTCAAACAGCTTCGCGCAAAGCTCAATTTTGAAGACGTTCTTCGGCATTACGGTGTCGAGGTAAAAGGGAAAGGCGATCAGCATCACGGCTATTGTCCGTTGCCGAATCATAACGGGAAGAAAAACTCACCGTCATTTTCGGCCAATCTTGATCGCGGCATTTTCCAATGCTTCGGCTGTGGGGCGAAAGGCAATGTTTTGGAATTCGCCGCCATGATGGAGAATGTCAGCGCGGAAGACGGTCCTGCGTTGCGAAAGGTAGCGTTCAAACTTCAAAAGGCGTTCTGTCCCGAAATTGGGGAGACTCCGAAGGAAAAGCAAAAGGTCGTGGCGGAAAGCCACACGAAGCCGAAGCCTGCGAAGAGGCAGCCGGCGGTCATCAATGCACCGCTTGATTTTGAACTCAAGGGATTGGATCAAGCGCATCCATATTTGTTGGGGCGTGGATTCTTGCCTGAAACGATCAGTCATTTTGGTCTCGGTTTCTGTTCGCGTGGACTTTTGCAAAATCGGATAGCGATTCCGTTACACAGTCACGAAGGAAAGTTAATCGGATACGCTGGCCGTGTGGTGGATGACGATGCCATCAGCGAAGATAATCCGCGTTACCGATTTCCTGGGAAGCGTGAACGAGGCGGAAAACTGTTTGAGTTCCGCAAGACACGATTCCTTTACAACGGTTGGCGGATGAAAGTGCCTCTCGATGACTTGATTGTTGTCGAGGGATTCACCTCCGTCTGGTGGCTGCACCAAAACGGTTTGCCGAATGTAGTTGGCACGATGGGATCAGACTGCTCTGAACGACAGGCTGAACTTATCGTGTCACTCGTTAGACCATCTGGCCGTGTTTGGGTTGTGCCCGATGGGGACGCCGCTGGAGAACGGTTTGCCGAATCTCTGCTGCGTCAGGTGACTCCGCATCGCTTTGTGCGATGGGTAAAACTCAACGAAGGCACTCAGCCGACGGACCTGTCGGCAAAAGAAATTGAAGCATGCCTCGACAATTGAAAAGCAAGCGACTCGAAAGGGTCGCTTTTTGATCATTCGAATGTGGGATTGAGAGGAGAACTCAAAATGAAAGACGTTGGATAGACACAACGACACAAGCAGCCGAAGAACTGTGCGTTTCTATTGCCACAGCATTTCGAGAATTACGTCCATGGGTTCAACTATTGAATAACCTGAATTTGACACGGTGGTATTAGTGTAGCCCATTTGGCTGTTCACCCAGTTTTCAATGAACGGCACAAATTCAGTTGCTATCCCGATGGCAGAGTAACTGGTTTCTAAAAAACCGCTCTTATCTTGCAGAATCACCGGACCGCCGCTATTTCCCTTATAGACCGGACAGTCGAGAATTAATCTCTTTCTCTTGTGATTTTTTCCAGCAAGTATTCCTCTCCGCAGAAGGGGATAAAGTGGTTCAAGCTGGTCCAGTTGAAGATTTCGAAGAGAAATTGGATATCCGAACAGGTAAACGTCCGACCCAATGACTATATCGTCAAATCGTAAGATTTGATTAGCGGTAACCACTGTAATGCCTGGCGTCTTGGCGTCTTCGCTTGTTATTGAAAACCAAGGCAGTTGAAAAGGGTTTCCATTTGTGGCGACCATACCCACTCTTACTGCCGCAATATCGTGGTTTGTATGATGTCGAACCTCTTTGGCCGCATTCGCCGCCGCGAGATCAATGTTAGCCACCGTTGGCACGCTACTCGTGAATGTTTTCCAACTTGAACATCCAACAATCATGCCACGCAAAGGAAGCGGCGCGTTTGTGGAGCTAACATCATAAAGCACATGTTTTGCGGTGAGGAGATAAATGGAATTGCTACTTTGGAAAAAGAAACCAGAACCTCCCGAATTGCCTATTTGCAGCAAAACTGGATAGTTGAGATACTCCTGAAGAAGGGTGCTTTGAGCATCTAGCCCGCTGGTTGCAAAAATGGCGAATAGACAACCGATAATTCTCGAAACAAATCTCTTCATAGTGTGTTCGACGGTGTTTTGTCCAAAATGCTCCGGGGAAAACATATTCGGACTTAAACATCCCGCACTAAATCACCCAAGCGCACTTTCAAGGCGGTAGCAATTCTCATTAGTGCGTCAACGGAAACGTTTTCCTCCCCGCGTTCGATGTCGCCAATGTAATTGTGGTGAAGATCAGATTTCTCGGCCAATTGCTCCTGACTCCAACCAAGTGTCCGGCGGTAGGTGCGGATGTTCTCGCCCAGGACTTTTCGGTATTTCGGAATCTTTACCACCCGCTAACAAAAGCTGGAATACCACCAAGCGACTACAGCATATACACTGTATTTTGTTCTTGCGCTTTTAGACCATCTGACGGATGGTTCTCGTCAAGATGAACACGACACCCATGTTCCTCCGCAGACTTGGACCTGATCCGCACGCCAACGGGGCGCGAACACAAGCGCTCAGTGGTTGCCCGGACATCTTTGAACTTTCTTCCGGTGATTTTGCCATCATCGGAATCGACATCACTGAAATGTCTGTGGGGCACTTGCCTCCAAGTGCCGGATGCGGTCCTGATGAGCGCATTGTCCGCGTTCCACGAAAGACGTTGGTTCTCGCCAAGCCAGATATCCCCGATCAGGCGTGATTTCCTGCTGGCTTTCGTCGTCCCTATTTGTTAGCAAGGAGAAACAGCCAAAGGAATATTATGAAAATTCTCCTCCCGATTACCGGTATCCTCGCGTTTGTAAGCCTAGCTCAAGCCCAAATAAACACCGGCAGCAATGGCAACGATGGCGCGTTCAACCCTAGTTTGACTCCGTCGAACAATGTCGTTTACGTGGATATGGCCGACCACCCGGATGGCATTTACCAATTCACGTCCGTTAATATCCCATTCGGCTTAACCGTGTTTTTCATTCCGAACGCGAAGAACACGCCTGTTGTTTGGCTCGTGCAAAGTAATTGTGTTATAAACGGCACGGTTGATCTCTCGGGGCAGCGTGGAAACGGCGCGGCTGGCAGCACTGGTGGGCCGGGTGGATTTAAGGGTGGAAGTCCTGGGCCATCTGCCGCGACGGCTGGTGAAGGTCCGGGAGGGGGTGGGGTGACAAGTCCGACAGATTTCACTGCGGGAAATGCCTCCTATGGTAGTCTCGGCGGCACTAATGGAGCAGTGGGAAAAATCTACGGCAACAACTTCTTAATTCCGCTTATCGGTGGCTCGGGGGGTGGTGGAAATAGTGGCTATGCCTTCGGAGCAGGTGGGGGGGGTGGCGGTGCGATTCTGATCGCGTCGTCTGGTAGCATACAACTGAATGGAAGAATTGCCGCTTCTGGTGGCGACGGCGCATTTTACTCTTGTTGCTATACCGCTGGGGGCGGCAGCGGCGGTGCGGTTCGATTAGTCGCCACAACAATTAGTGGTGGAGGGGTGGTAGAAGTGAATGGCGGGAGGGGTGGAATTTATGGTTACTCAATTCCGCAAGCTGCGGGTTTAGGACGGGTGCGCTTCGATACCTATGCAAACAGTTTTGGAGGAAGGATCGATGGAGTTTTCACGCAAGGCTTTCAACCCATTATCATTCCGACCGCCGGCCAAGGAGCGCAACTAAATGTCGTGAGCATAGGTGGAGTTCCGGTTTCGGCGTCACCTTCCGGTGTGCAAGCGACACCCGATGCAATAATATCTGCACAGCAGAACAATCCCGTTCCCATTGTTGTTCATTGCTCCAACATTCCGCTGAATACGCAAATCACCGTGAGTGTTAAGCCAGCAAGTGGTGCGACCATCAGTGCGACCGGACTCAATAACTCGGGCACATTGTCATCAAGCACCGCTACAATTTCAATAAACATGCCGCGCGGTGGCGGCATCCTTTACGCCACAGCAACAAACTGATCGCTGCATGAGATACTTCATGCAGCTTGGAACGGTTGCCGCTTTGCTTCTGCAAGCCTGGCCGGCGCTTGCTGACGACGTGATTACAAACGTCATGTCCCCGGTCGTTAGCTATCAATTTCCAAATGATTTCGCCACTGAATCTCTGACAAACGGCGGTATCCGCTCTTCGATCGTCAGCTTTCAATATTTGGAAAACACGAGTAGCGCTTTGAGCAACGGTGGTATCATGTCGCCCATTGTCAGCTATCAGTATTATGAGTGGCCGGGTGATGACATTTTACAATTACACCGAAGCCCGTTCGTGAGTTACTATTACCAATTTCTCGACACACCGCCCTTGATAATAATTCCCACAAATCGCACGCCAACGACAGCCGAAATCACGAGGCTTTTGGCAGCGTTGCCAACAACATCACAACTCTTGGCTTATCGAGGTGGACTATTCACCAACAATCCAAGTTCTATTGATCCCAATCAACCGACCATCGTATTAACGCACGGCTGGATTCCGACAAAGAACGGGACTCCGGCATTTTCAGATGGTGGTGTTGACGGTTGGCGATAAGGCGCTTGCCCAAAGCGCGCAACGGCATCGGGCAAAAGGAAGAAGCCGCCGTTGCGTAATTTGCCGCCAGCGCGCAGATGAGCAATGACTGCGCGCCGCAGTGCTGTATCT
>CAZWIN010000227.1:0-5109 GCA_964633855.1 uncultured Chitinophagales bacterium | reverse complement strand
CGACTTCGCTCAGGGCGCGCTTGATTAAGCGTTGGCTAGAATTGCACGCGTCAATCAAAGCGAAAGATATCGTTCAATCATAATTATTGGCCCGGCGCTGCACCGATAGTTGAATCAGGAAAGTTTCGTTGCCGCAGCTTTCAGTCGGAGGCTGATCCCAGCCCGACAGATGGCTGGTGGACGCCTTTGGCGGAAGCCGCAGCCCGTTGCGCTTAGGTATATTAGAGGAAGTATGCAATACTATCATACACAAAGAGGCACAGTTATTATTTCAGTGCTCGGCATTGCAATCGTGCTCATGCTGATCCTGTACTTGATAACCGAACCAGCACGCCCGATCGTAGCGCCAACTATTGTCCTCCTGCTCGTTCTCCTCTATCTGTTTGCTTCCCTTACGGTGGAAATAAAAGAGAGAAGCGTCGTTTGCTATTTTGGTCCGGGACTTATCCGAAGGAAGATCGCTCTTACAGATATCTGTGAAGTTGAAGCTGTACGCAACCCGTGGATTGCCGGATGGGGAATACGTTGGATGCCGGGGCAGTATTGGTTGTGGAATGTTGCAGGATATGATGCGGTAGAGTTGACGCATACGAATGGAAGCAAATTCAGGATCGGGACAGACGAGCCCGAGTTACTGGTCCGGGCCATTCAAGCGAACATAACTACGATAATCTAAGCGCGGTCATGTAGAGTGCAAAATATAGTTTACTGAAGCAAAACATATGTCCGGCATTTTTCTCGATAAGTCGGTTAAGCCAACCACGGCGATGCTTGCCGATGCGCTCAACCGGTCAAAGAAATACTGGGATCAGATCAGAAACACTCTTGAAGGCCAACATGGCAAACTGACAGAGGAATGGAGATATTACAGCTCAAGCTCGGGGTGGACCTTGAAGTTGCTTCTCAAGAAACGGAATCTCTTCTTCTTTACTCCGTGTGCAAAGTACTTTAGGATTGCATTTGTTTTTGGGAACAAGGCCGTCGATGCAGTTGAGGAGAGCCATTTGCCGGTGAAGATAATTCGGGAATTGAAAAACGCAAAGCGGTATGCTGAAGGCAGAGGGTTACGGATTGACGTCAAAAAACAAAGTGACGTCAAAAATATTGTCACACTGGTTGCAATTAAAGTGGATAATTGAGTTTTGCCCCACTAATCAGTCATAACCACCCAAGCCCGATAAACGCACAACGCGGTCGTCCGGCAATGGAGTTTATCCGTAACGAAGGAGAGACTACTATGAAAACGCTTCGGTTCATATTCATCATCGCACTGACAGCGACATCAGTACTTGCGCAGCCCCGGGAAGGGAAGAGCAAGGAGTTGAGCCTGTCGGGAAGTTACCAAAGTTTCTCTACCGGAAGTAGCTCCGGCAGTTCAAGCGCATTTCTCATCAGTCCAAGATTGGGCTTCTTCGTTCTCGAAGGGCTTGAGCTCGAACCGGAGTTCTTGCTCATGCTTTCCTCGGGCTCGGACCCGGTGTACATGGTCAATGGCAATGTCAGCTACAATTTTCTCACTCAAGGGAAAGGTGTCCCATTCCTGCTCGTTGGATATGGCCTTGCAAACACAGTACCTGTCTTCAATGTGCCTTCCATCAGGACGGATTTCAGGGTTGATGTCCTGAACCTTGGAGGTGGCATGAAAGTGTTTTTGAGTGAGGATATTGCCCTCCGGCTTGAGTACAGATATCAGAAATTTACCGGCCAGGGTGTGATAGTCAACTACGACTTTTTTTTATCAACCCAGAAAGTTGACACAAGAATCCACATTGTACAGTTTGGGATAAGCGTCTTGCTGTAAGGTTATATCGCAACTGTTTAAATAGAGAGATAACGCCAAACAAAAAAGCCCCGGCCAATATGGTCAGGGCTTTGGTTTGTTCATGCGGAGAGGGAGAGATTCGAACTCTCGATAGCCTTACGACTATACTAGTTTTCGAGACTAGCGCCTTCAACCACTCGGCCACCTCTCCAAGGATTTCGATATAGGAACGCATTGAATTTACCCAAAACAGGTTTGAAAATCAATGAATGAAGCCGTTGACATGCGTTGAGCATGATACACAACAATTTATCTGAAGATTAATCAAAAGAATCTTCTTGACAACCGGATGTTCCGGTTGTATATTGATATTACCATGTTCGCACGACGAGTCAATATTGGATTATCAAATTCCTGGCGCTGGTGGCGCGGCTTCTTGTATCGCACACCGGATCGAACAGCACAGGGATAATACCATCGTCAAATTGTTTGTAGCACAACCCTTTCTGGTTCTCCGGGAAGGGTTTTTTGTTGTGTAAGAGAAAAGCAAACCGCAAAGACACAAAGATGAATATGGGTACTGCCGCCGAGTATTTCCTTTTCTTGGAGTCTTCGTGCCTTTGTGGCGAGAATTGTCCTGAGAAACCATGATCGCCTTCAGCGAATTTGAGCGGCTTGCTCAAGCCTATAACGTCATTCCATTGGTGAAGGTATTGCTCTCCGATGTTATGACTCCGGTTTCGGCTTACCTTACCCTGCGTGAGCCTGGTATATCCTCATTTTTGTTTGAGAGCGTTGAGCCAGATGAGAAGATTGGGAGATACTCTTTTGTCGGAACGAACCCTGTAGTTCTGATTACGGCAAAACATGGTACAGTATTAATCAAAGAAGCATCACAGGCCGGCAGCAGAAAAGAAAATTTCTTTGACGTTCTTGCAGGGTATGTATCAAAGTACAATGTTGCGCCACTGCATGATATCGCCGGTTTTACCGGTGGGTTTGCGGGATATGTGGGATATGATTGCGCAGGTTACCTTGAGAACATTCTGTTGCCAAAAGCGGGCAACGATGAAGTGCCGGATGCCATACTTGGATTGTTTACTTCGGTTATCCGGTTTGACCACCACCGGCAACTTGTTGCGCTTGTCCATAATGTTATCCTCGATTCTACTCTTTCTCTAAAAGCACAATACGAAGAAGGAGTGAAGGTGATCAATACGCTTGAGCTACGATTGAAAAAACCGCCGGTTGTTACCAACTCCTTTGCGTGTCAGCAAACGACTGCCTTGGTGGATAACGAAGAAAAAGCGTTTTGTGAGAAAGTGAGAAAAACAAAACAATACATTGTCGATGGCGACATCTTCCAGGCCGTTCTCTCGCGGAGAATGTGCATGCGATATTCAGGTGATTCTTTCAATATCTATCGAGCCCTGAGAATCGTCAATCCATCTCCATATCTCTTTTATGTTGATTTCGATGAAGTGAAGCTTATCGGCTCATCACCGGAAGTGCTTGTGAGCGTGCAGAACAGAGAAGTTACAGTGTTGCCAATTGCCGGCACCCGCAGGCGTGGTAAGGACGAAGCAGAGGATGTCAGACTGGAAACCGAATTGCTCGCAGATGAGAAGGAACTCGCAGAGCACGTAATGCTTGTGGACCTTGGACGTAACGATGTTGGGCATGTTGCTGAACCTGGTAGCGTGCGTGTACCTGTTTTCAAGCAGGTGGAACGATTCTCCCACGTTATGCATATCGTTTCCGAGGTCAAGGGCAGGCTGGGAGCAGGCAAAACAAGTATTGACGCCTTGAAGCACTGTTTCCCTGCCGGGACTGTCTCAGGCGCGCCCAAGGTACGCGCGATGGAGATTATCAGTGAATTGGAAGGCCTGCGAAGGGGAGTCTACGCAGGAGCAGTTGGATATATCGGATTGAATGGTTCGCTGGATACCTGTATTGCTATTCGCACCATCGTTGCCCATCGCGATGAGTTATACATTCAGGCGGGTGCGGGTATTGTTGCTGATTCAATCCCGGAAAATGAATATCAGGAAACGGAGAACAAAGCACGAGCCTTGCTCGAAGCGATACGGCTCGCAGCCAATGGACTTCAGATACGGACGCAGGAAGAAGAGAATCATGATTCTCGTTATCGATAACTTTGATTCGTTTACGTACAACCTCGTTCAACTTCTTGGCAGGCTAAAAGAAGAAGTGGTTGTCAGGCGTAACAATGAGATCTCGGCCAGTGACATTTCCGGGTTGCGGCCTTCAGGCATTTTGATTTCTCCCGGGCCCGGAAGGCCTGAAGATGCGGGCGTTAGTGTAGAGGTAATACAACAGTTGGGTGGAAGTATTCCTATTTTTGGAGTATGTCTCGGGCATCAAGCCATCGGATATGCTTTCGGTGGGACAATCGTGCATGCCCCATCGCTTATGCATGGCAGGACTTCGCTCATTCATCATCACAATGAAGGCTTGTTTGAGAATATCCCCAGTCCTTTTATTGCTACCAGGTATCATTCACTGGTGATTTCGCATGAAGGATTTCCTGCGGAACTGGAGGTGACAGCAACTGCGGATTCGAATGTTATCATGGGAATCAAGCACCGGAGACTGCCGATTACCGGGGTGCAATTCCATCCGGAATCCATTCTAACCGAATCAGGGGAGGAGATTTTGAGCAACTGGCTGAAGGTGAAAAAGAGTTGATGAAGCAGTATATTGAAAAGTGTCTTGCAGGTGATGACCTTACTGTTGAAGAGGCAGGTAAGGCTCTGGAATTCATCATGTCCGGCCAAGCTTCGGAAGCACAGATCGCAGGGCTTCTGATTGCATTGCGGGCAAAGTGTGAGTCCGTAGCGGAGTTGGTCGGCTTTGCACGGACTATGCGTGAGCATGCAGTCAAGATTGTTGTCGAAAACCCTGATGCAGTTGATATTGTCGGAACGGGCGGGGATGGTACGGGCACATTCAATGTATCAACAGTAGCGGCATTCGTTGTTGCAGGTGCTGGCATCACGGTCGCAAAGCACGGCAACCGTTCAGTATCCAGTAAATGCGGGAGCGCAGATCTGCTTTCAGAGCTTGGTGTTAATACTCAGCTTTCGCCAGCAGGAGTCGAACGGTGTATCAATGAGACGGGCATCGGTTTTTTGTTTGCTCCCGTATTTCATCCTGCAATGAAGCATGCGGCAAAACCGAGAGCGGAGCTTGGCATCCGGACAATTTTTAACATCCTTGGGCCATTGACAAATCCTGCCGGGGTTGACAGACAGGTAATTGGTGCGTTTAGACCCTAGGTTGCAGAAAAACTCTGCCAAGCATTTGCTCAACTCAATACTCGACAC
>CAZWIN010000226.1:0-5134 GCA_964633855.1 uncultured Chitinophagales bacterium | reverse complement strand
ACTTTCGATGAGCTCTGGGTGATGAATGATGACGGGGCGGAATTGACACAGTTGACCGAGTTTCCGCGCGAGGACACGCTTGCAGACAGGCACGCGTATCACGCAGGCCCTCCATTCTGGGAGCCCAACCGTAATGTTATTTCCTTTATGTCATTGCGTAACGGTAATTACAGCATCTTTTCCATTGCGCCCGATGGCTCCGGCCTCAGGCAACTGACCCCGGACGGTTTCAACGAAGGATGGCACACCTGGTCGCCGGATGGTACCCTCATTACCTATGATGGCTCCGATCTCGATAACAGTAATTTTGATGTTTATGTTATGAATGCCGTCGGAAGCAGTGTCCGGCGTTTGACGAGCGACCCGATGGCTGAACAGGCTCCGGTGTTTGTAAGGGGGGTGGAATAGAGTAGCAAAAGGTAAGTTGTGCCGGGGTTAGTGCGGGCCTCCGGGTTTTAACCGCTTTCTCAGGACGCCCATTCGTGTCAGCAGCGAGGATGATGCGACATCGTCAGGAGTCATAAACCTGTCACTGACGTTCTGCTTCAGGTCCCTGTCGATCGCATTATACGCCTGCGCAACGTAGTATGAGCAAAAGAGTTTCTTCTCACGCATAAGTTTGTCGCGTGTTTCAACGTTCTTTCCCAGCAGAATGAACAGGCCGAAAAGAACGAGCTTCCATGTATCATATTCCTTTCCCAATTCCTGCTGGGCAAACTGTACAAGCTTGATCCGCTCAACCTCTGGAATCTCCTGGGTGGAGGTGAACCATTCCACACTGCCTTCATAGTGCGCGACGTTTGCTGAAAGGGGAGTTACAATCACGCCTTTGCCCACGGCTTCCATCACCATCAGGCGTTCATTCCACCAGACTGCAAGCCCCGCGTGGGAGTATTTCGACCGGGTGAAGAACCTTATCAACCTCGAAACAAGTGATTTGCCGCGGTACATCAGCACATCACCGTTCTTGATTTGGTTCCGTACGTCATCATACTGCTTCTGGACGGGTACCGGCCGTGAAAATGAAGTGGCGCTTTGCATGGTAGCCTCGGGAATTGTTCCTGTGAATGTATTAACCAATGTCACAGGATTCAAGTCCGGTTAATATGCGCCCTTCATGAAGTACGCCTGTTGCGGTCGGATTTGGGGAAGATTTCAGAAATCCTGCCTTGCAATTCCCTGACCTTTTTCTTAGGTTTCTCACAGATGAAAGGGCTCTTTGAACGGGGTATTGAGGAATTCAACAGGCAATTCTTTTTCGAGGCCCACGATACCTGGGAAGAGCTGTGGATGGAGACAACCGGAAATCACAGGCTTTTCTATCAAGGCCTTATCCAGACTGCAGTCGGCTTCTATCATCTTGGAAATCAGAACTACAAAGGCGCTTGCAGTCAGTTCGGTAAGGCGCTGTCAAAGATCGAGCAGTATCTTCCATTCTTTCATGACGTAAACACGAAGCATCTTTCGGAAGGTATCCGGGAGTGCCTGCACGATGCGGAGCTTCTGAGGGAAGGCAAGACAGCAGCCTTTGACGAAAGTAAAATTCCGCAAATCAAATTCGAACCAAGCAATGAAACAGATTAACTTCGGAGGAAGACTTGTATGGCAACAATGATTACTGAGGAATGCATCAACTGTGGCGCCTGTGAACCCGAATGTCCGAACACCGCAATCTACGCTGGCGGAGTGCAGTTCGAATACGGCGGGACAATGTACGACCCGCTTTCCAATGATTTCTACTACATTGTTCCCGAAAAGTGCACTGAGTGTGTCGGGCACTTTGATCAGGAGCAATGCGCGGCAGTATGCCCCGTGGATTGCTGCGTGCCGGATCCGAACCGCGTGGAATCGGAAGCTGACCTTTTTGAGCGCGCCCGCATTCTTCACCCGGATCGTGAGTTCCAGGAATTAAGCGCCGCCACCTCACGCTTCAGAAAAACGGCATAACAAAAAGTCAGTATCAGCAGGTTGTGGCAAGGTCGGTGGTCTGCGAAGAGCGGAGCCGACCTTATCATTTGATGAGGTTGGTAAAGCATGCCACAAAGACTCAAAGACACAAAGTACTCACAAAGGTAAATGGTTCCTTCCTTTTGTCACCCTTCGAGTCTTTGTGTCTTGGCGGCAAATTCCTTAGGACTGACATTTTATGAACATCGGACCTTACGAACTCCACCCAATAGAAACAGGACGCTTCCGGCTTGATGGCGGAGCCATGTTCGGCGTTGTCCCCCGCCCCATGTGGGAGAAAACCAATCCTCCGGACGAAAAGAACCGCATTACGCTTGCCGCACGGGCATTGCTCCTCGTCGGCAACGGCAGAAGAATTCTCATTGATGTCGGCAACGGCAACAAGTACAACGATAAGCTGATTTCCATCTATGCTTTTGACTCGGCGCACTCCGACATTATCACTTCGTTGAAGAAACAGAATCTTTCTCCCGGGGACATCACCGACGTTATTCTCACACATCTTCACTTTGACCATGCAGGCGGTTCAACAGTCAAAACGAATGGCGAAGCAGTCCCGACTTTTCCGAATGCAAAATACTATGTTCAGCGGGAACATTGGGAAGCCGCAAACAAACCTACGGAGCGGGATAGGGCAAGCTTCTTTCCGGACGACTTCATGCCTTTACACCGTGCAGGCGTTCTTCAATTCACCGAAGGCGAAAGCGAAATACTTCCCGGCATCAGTTGCCGTATTGTCCACGGGCATACTTCAGCCCTTCAATGCCCTGTCGTGAGCGATGGGAGAACCTCGCTTATCTATTGCGCCGACCTAATGCCCACAACCTCGCACGTCCAGCTCCCGTGGATTATGGCGTATGACTTGCGCCCATTGGTAACGCTTGAAGAGAAACGAAGAATTCTCAACGAAGCGGTTGACCGTGACTGGATTCTCTTCTTCGAACACGATCCGAATACTGAGGCTGTGCGTTTAGTGCGTGGCGAAAAAAGTATTGCGGTGCATGAGCAGGTTATCATCGGGTAAGCATGGTTGAGTTTGCCAAAGTTGCCGGAGTGAAGGATATTCCCAATCGCCGCTCGCGGCTTTTCAGGCTGGAGGGGGAGGAAATTGCCCTCTGGAATGTTGACGGCAAGTTTTACGCGTTAAACAACATCTGTCCGCACCAGCATTTTTCCATGCTTCATCAGGGAACACTGGATGGTCTCTTTATTACTTGCCCGATGCACGGCTGGACATTCTGCCTTGAGGACGGCATGCCGAAAACCGGCAACGGCCGGGCAAAAACATATCAGGTGAAGGTGGAGGGTGAGGATGTGTTTGTCGAGAAGCCTGAAAGAACGTGGTGACGGCAACGGAGAAAATAAAATCGAAGGCGTTCTCGCTTGGTTTCAACAAAGTCGGTATTGCGCAGTGCGAGCAGCTTTCAGAAGAAGCGATACACTTGCGCCAGTGGCTGGATAAGGGAAACCATGCTACAATGGATTGGATGCCACGTAACTTTGAAAAGAGGGCGAATCCGGCGTTGGTTGTAGAAGGGGCGAAGTCCGTTATCTCCGTTGCATTGAACTATTATACAAATGTTCAACACTCCCGTAATTCTGAAACAGGCAAAATTTCCCGCTATGCCTGGGGCGACGATTATCACGAGATACTCACGGAAAAGCTGAAGAATCTTCACTCGTGGCTTCAACGGGAATTCTCCGGCTATAACGGACGTTACTATGTTGACACCGGGCCGGTCATGGATAAAGTCTGGGCGCAGCGTTCCGGCATCGGGTGGATAGGGAAACACACGAATGTGATCACACAGGATATCGGGTCGTGGGTCTTTCTCGGTGAAATTATCACAACGCTTGAGCTTGAACCCGACGCTCCGGCAACCGATCATTGCGGAACATGTACGCTCTGTATCGAGGCGTGCCCGACACAAGCCATTACCGAGCCATATGTCGTTGATTCAAATCGTTGTCTCTCGTACCTTACCATCGAACATCGTGGAGAGATCAAAGGCGAGATAACGGAGCAGTTCGACGGGTGGATTTACGGTTGCGATGTTTGCCAGGATGTATGCCCGTGGAATGAGAAATTCAGTGTAGAGACTGAAGAGGACAGTTTTGCGCCAAGGGATTGGAATGTAGCGCCGAGATTGGAAGAGTGGAAGAGTATGGGCCAGCAAGAATTCACGGCGAAGTTTAAGGGAAGCCCGATAAAGAGAACGAAGCGGGAAGGGTTGGTGCGGAACGTGAACGTTGTTCTGGATAGGAAATTTCAACACAGAGACACAGAGAAGCAGAGGAACACAGAGAATGACGCAAAATAATCATCACAAACTTATTATCATCGGTTCGGGCCCGGCGGGATTTACGGCAGCACTGTATGCAGCGCGCGCAAGTTTGCACCCGATTGTCTTCGAAGGGCTCCAGCCGGGCGGCCAGCTGACAATTACCACAGAAGTCGAAAACTACCCGGGTTTTGCCAAAGGCATCATGGGGCCGGAACTTATGGAAACATTCCGTGAACAAGCGCATCGCTTTGGTGCCACTTCGTTGTACAAGATCGTAACGAAGGTGGACTTCTCCTCGCGTCCGTTCAAACTTTGGGCTGATGATGAACTTTTCACCGCAGATGCCGTGATTGTCTCAACCGGAGCCTCGGCAAAGTTGCTTGACCTGCCTTCGGAGAAAGAGTACATGGGGTACGGTGTTTCGGCATGTGCAACATGTGACGGATTTTTCTACAAGGGCCTTGAAGTAATCGTTGTTGGCGGCGGCGATACGGCAATCGAAGAGGCGACGTTCCTTACAAAGTTTGCCACAAAAGTTACTATTGTTCACCGTCGTGACTCGCTTCGTGCATCCAAGATCATGCAGGAGAAGGCGCACAAGAATCCAAAGATTGCGTTTGTTTGGAATTCGGTCATTGAAGAAATTCTCGGAAAGAACGAGAACGGCAAGAAGACCGTCAATGCGGTGAAGCTGAAGAACGTCAAGACGGGTGCAACGACAACAATGAGAGCAGATGGCGTATTCATGGGCATCGGCCACAAGCCCAACACCGATCTGTTCAAGGGCCAGCTTGATATGGACTCCGTCGGCTATCTCAAGGTCCAGCCCGGCAGTACGCGGACCAATATTCCCGGTGTGTTCGCCGCCGGCGATGTAGCCG
>CAZWIN010000225.1:0-5140 GCA_964633855.1 uncultured Chitinophagales bacterium | reverse complement strand
ATCGCTTCGCGACTGCGCACAACTTCGGGAAGCACGCCATACGTGCGTTTGCGAGCGTCGCGATGGAACCGTTCCGTTCGTCCACCTGCTTGTCCGGCAGGCACGGCACCTCTACTGAACGTTAGTTGCAATTTCCAACAATTACCATGAGGCAATGACATGAGAACCCGCATGCTTCACTTTGGTTTGGCTTTCATGTTGCTCATAATCCTCTGCTCAAGGAAGGTCACTTCGCAGCCCTTATGGCAGCGATTGCAGGACTATCCAGTTCAAGGAATCGGAGTTTCTTCCGTTCCTCCCTTTTCGTCGTGGCAGGGTCAGCTTCAACCACCATTCGTATTGCAGGCTGCAACATATCCTTCCGGTATAGGCTCCGTCTTTGTGGTTACCACAACCAACGACACAGGAGACGGCTCGTTTAGGAAGGCCATTGCAAATGCAAATGCAAACCCGGGCCCTGATCTGATCACCTTCAACATCCCACCCATAGGAGCCAAGACGCTCATCCCGCTTTCGAAACTCCCCAACATTGTTGATCCGGTTACGATTGACGCGACCACGCAACCCGGGTATGCCGGCGTCCCGATCATCGAGCTTAATTGCATGAGCATGGGGCCGTTTCAGGCGTTGGATGTGTTTGCACCATCCACAATCAAAGGACTGGTGATTAACCGTTTGACAGGCGGAACTGGAATTGTATTGTGGGAGGGAAGCGGCGGAAGCGTTGTGGAGGGTAATTTTTTCGGGACCAATCTGGCCGGAACTGTGCGCCTTGGGAACATATTCAACGGCATCATCTCGAGTTCGCCGAACAACAGAATCGGAGGGACAAGCCCCGGAGCGAGAAACCTCTTTTCCGGACAGGGAAATCCGCCGATTGCCTTGATTCAGGGAGCGAACGGCAACGTTATCCTGGGCAATCTCATCGGAACGGATGTAACTGGCAGCCTTCGGCTCGGGAACACTGAAGACGGCATTCTGATCATCTTCGGGGCAAGCAACGATACCATCGGCGGAACAACTGCCGCAGCAAAGAATGTCATTTCCGCCAGCGACGCCTTCTCCGGCATTGCGATTATCGGCACGGGGCAAACGGGAACGCAGGGAATCTGCGTTATGGGCAATCATATCGGTTTGGACTTGTCGGGAAACATTGCGCTGGGAAATGCAAGACACGGGATATATATACGGCACTCGCCTGGCAACATCATCGGCTGGACCACCTCCGGAGCGCTGAATGTTATTTCAGGAAACAGTTTGCCCGGAATCCAGATCGATTCTGTTGGCGCAACAAACAACATTGTTCAGGGAAACATCATCGGTACGCGGCCGAACGGAATGTTCGCCCTTCCGAATAGCAAGGGCATTGTCCTCAATGAAGCGCCGCGGAATCTCATCGGCGGATCTGCATCGGGAGCGCGCAACCTTATCACAGGGAATTCAGCAATAGGAATTGAAATCACCGGAGCCGGCGCAACGGGTAACTGTGTCCGGGGAAATTATATCGGCACCAGCATTTCCGGAGGGCCGGGGCCAAGGAACCTCAGCCACGGCATTTTGATCTCCGCGTCGCAGGATACTATCGGAGGATTGAACCCGGAGGACGGCAATCTGATTGCTTACAATACCGGTGCGGGTGTATTCGTCACGGATGGCACAAGCAATCTTATCTGGAACAACAGAATACTCCTTAATGCCGGGCTGGCGATTGATCTGGCGCCACGGGGAATTACCGTGAACGATTCGCTCGATCCCGATGCGGGGGCGAACGCTCTGCAGAATTTCCCGTTGCTCGACTCGGCAGTTCTGGGGAACGGCACAATTACCATTCACGGCCGGCTGAACAGCTGGCGCAACGCACAGTACATGCTACATTTTTACAGGAACGCCGTGGCTGACCTGTCGCATTTCGGGGAGGGTGACAGCATTATCGGATCGGCCATGGTGACTACCAACGATTCCGGTAACGTTCAATTCAGCGCCACGTTTACTGCTACAGTCACGTCCTCACACTTCATCACCGCAACCGCGTCGAATGCGCTCGGCAACACATCGGAGTTTTCCCAGGCCCTCTGTCTTGCCGATGCAGACGGGGACGGGATTATGGATTGCTGGGAGACGCAGGGCTGGGGTATTGATGTTAACAGCGATACCGTAATCGATATGGATCTCTATGCCATGGGCGCACGTCCGTTTCAAAAGGATCTCTTCGTTGAGGTTGATGCAATGACCGGTCTGGCACCAAGCGATACTGCAATGCAGAAGGTGAAAACCGCATTTGCCAATTCCCCGCCAAACATCAACCTCCATGTGCAATTGGACGATACGTCGCTCGGGCTCTACTCATGGTCCACCAATTGGTGGACACATTTTTTCAACATCAAAAAGGATACATTTGGCACTGCGGCTGAGCGCAGCAGCCCGAACCGGACAAATATCCTTGAGGCGAAGAGATTAATATTCCGCTATTGCATATTTGCGTACTCTCATGACACAACCACCAGCAGCGGTGAGGCGGAGGCAATCGGAAGCAATGATTTTATGGTGACTCTTGGCAGATGGCAGACCCGTGGAGGAACGTCAGACCAACGGGCAGGCACCTTCATGCACGAGCTCGGCCATACCTTGGGGCTCCGTCATGGAGGCTCCGACAACACAAACTATAAGCCAAATTATATCAGCATTATGAACTACACCTGGCAGACACCTCTGTCATGGGCTGATACGTGGCGCCTGGACTATTCAAGAGCAGGATTGCCTGCATTGATGGAGGGTTCTTTGAGTGAGCAGAACGGACTTGGGACTCCAGCCGGGTATCCATTGGTTGTTAATGTTCCTTTCAGTGGGCCGGGGCGAGTCTTCAGATATGCAAGCTCAAGGCCGGCTACCGCAGTCGATTGGGATACAAGCGGAGGAATCAGCACCGCGCCGGTTTCAGTGGATTTGAACATTTTCCGATCAGATCTGAATCCCTCCCCCGGGCAGACACTCACAGGGCAGGATGACTGGCCCGTCCTGCTCTACAACTTCCGCGGCACGCCCGGGTTTATTGATGCCATTCATTCGAGGCCGATGGATGAAATGTCCGAGATGACTTATGAAGACTTCCTGGACCTCGACAGCCTGCCTCCGCCGAAACCGGAACATTTTATCATGGATGGCCAGCTTGATATCGAAGCAGTACGGCTAACTTCCGGAAACGGTATCGTGTTGTACGCGGCCCTTCGCGACGGAGAACTCTATGTGGCAACAAACTCAGCACAGTCGCAGAATGCAGATATGATCATCTTCGTAACGGCCGACAACGAGAACCCCGGCATCCCGGCGCCATGGCAGAAGTCGGGACAGGTAGCGGCGTGGGATGCGTTTCTGGCTGATGGAAGTTCTGGCAGTTCGTTTGGCTGGTACACCGCTGAAGGATCTGTGAAGAGGAATAACTCCAAAGCGGCCCGTAGTACAAATCTTCTTGAAGGCGTGATCGATTTGGGATTGACGGTGGGACGTGAACCACTGAGTTATATTCTTGCTGTCGGAAAATACCAGGCCGCGGATAGCGGAGTCCTTCTTTCGCAGGCTCCGCCCGGAGACGGCGACGGAGATATTGAGGCGAACGGAGAGTTGTTCCGCTACATCCCCGGTGTGGAGAGGTATTGGTATCAAACCGCCGGGCCCGCAAGTCAAAATGTGTTTTCCCTGTATGCAACAGGCCCCGATGAGATTTATGCAGGAGCGGTTATGGGTGGTTACAAGACCAGCGACGGAGGTGATTCCTGGACTCATCTCACGTCCGGACTTCCGCAAGTGCGCATCTTTGACTTCGTACATATACCAAACGGTAACGTGTATGCGGCATCAGACGTGGGAGTCTATTATTCAACGAACAATGGCGGCACATGGCAACAACGGTCCAACGGTATGACGGATCTGGAGGCGCGGGTGGTGATGGCTTCTCCGCAAGGGACGCTGTTTGCGGGTACATACTTTGCCGGATTGCATCGTTCGACTGATGGAGGAGAGAATTGGACTTTGATCAACAATGGGCTTCCAATGTCTGGGGTGCGTGCATTGGCGCTCGACTCAAGCGGGTACTTACTCGCCGGCACGACCACGTCAGGAGTTTACCGATCGACGGACGACGGAATGTCATGGGTGCAGACGGGTATGGCCGACCCAAACGCCCGCTCCCTTTATGTTGACCGGCTTGGGCGGATTTACTATGTGAAAAGTAGTCCATCAATCGTCTTCCGCTCCGCTGATGGAGGAGATTCATGGGTGAATATTCTTCAGACATCCATGGGGATCCAGGAGATGGGCATGGACATGTCGGGAAGAATCTATGCCGCAACCGCTGAGGGGGTTTTGCTCTCAATGAACGATGGCGTATCGTGGGATGACATTTCAGAGGGTGTTCCGGGACAAAGCACATGGTCGTTGGTGATTACACCGAACGACAATGTGTATGTGGGGACTTTCATCGCCGGCGTATGCAGGAGATTGTCGTCGTCGATTACCTCCGTTCGTGATATTCCCGGTGATCTGCCAACTCTGACTAGCCTTTACCAGAATTACCCTAACCCGTTTAATCCGAAAACAGATATCACATTCCAGATATCGGGAACCAGTCATGTAACTTTGAAGATCTACGACATCCTTGGTCGTGAGGTTGCAACACTCGTGAACGAACCGAAAGCTCCCGGGAGGTATGAAGTATCCTGGGATGCCGGGAAGATGGCGAGTGGAGTGTATTTCTACCGTTTACAGGCGGGTGTGTTTAGTGAAACCAAAAAACTGATTCTGCTGAGATAGCGGGTAACTCTGCTCACAGAGGTTATGGAGGAATCATCATCACGTCGCTCACATCATTTGGCGAGACAATGTTAGGGTGCAGTTTGGCGCGAGACATAGAGTTCGTCCCATGCCCGCCTCATTTATACCAGAAAAGAAAAGGCATTGAGCCGGGCACGGTGTGGCCACTGAACGTTAGCAGTAATGTCAGAAGACGACCAAAATGAGAACATTAATATTGTCAATACTTTTCATGGCTGTTGTTTTTCAAGATAGCTTTTCTCAGAAAACTGTATTCAGACAACCATCGTCATATGTTTTAGGTTTTATAGGAAATGATTCTATTTCTTTGTCC
>CAZWIN010000224.1:3243-5155 GCA_964633855.1 uncultured Chitinophagales bacterium | reverse complement strand
CCTCGAAAACGATAGCCGACCCGAAAGCGTGCTCCACTCAAAAAGGTAATCAACGCGCTGCGGGGATTTCCAAAAAGATCCAAGACAAGATCGTAATGTTGTTGGCGAACCTCGTGTATCAAAGAGAGTCCGCTCAGTGTTGCCCGATCATGAAGAATCACCTTGCTAATATCCGGCGAGCGTTCCACAATACCCCTACTGGGTGGTTCCGTAAGAAATGCAATACTCGCGTCAGGAAAGGCAAGCCGGAGATTTCTCACAACAATTGTCGAAAGGAGGACATCCCCTATTGCCCGAAGCTTGATGATGAGTATGCGCTTCACGAGCCTGCGGTCAATCATCACTTCACTCCCGCGACATTATCCAACAGCATAAAATCATGATCGGTAACAGACTCTGCACGTTTTCCCCGTAGCCTCCGCTTCTTCCTTTCATATACACATTCAGCAAACAGCGGGCAAACTTCACACTTGGGGTTATTTGTGCGGCAGATTTTCCGTCCGAAACGAATTAAGTTTGTATGAAACGTATAACCCCGACCGGGAGGGACTACTAAACGCATACGTTCGTATGTTTTTTCCGGCGTAGCGGAGTGTTTTACAAGGCCTACTCTATTGCATATACGATGAACATGCGTATCAACAGGAAACACGTCACGACCAAGGGAAAAAAGAAGGACGCAAGAAGCCGTTTTCGGGCCCACACCTTTGAGAGCAGTCAACCCGCCTATTATCGTTTCGTTTGATTGCTTTTTTAATACTGAAAGGTCATACTTACCGTAGCGTGTGTGTATCTCACGGAGGATTTCTTGTATTCGCCGCGACTTTTGGTTGGCCATTCCACCAGCCCGGATGACCCGGATGAGTTCTTTCCTTGGCATCGTCGCAACATCCTCCCACTTCGGGTGAGCATCACGCAGCATGGAGTATGCGCGGTAGCTATTCTTGTCATTGGTATTCTGGGAAAGGACAGTCGCGATAAGCATATCAAGCGGTGGTGGCCGCCTTTGTGGAAGCGCAGGAATCCCCAGAAACTTCTCGAGAACCTTTGCAACATGGAGTGTTTTTGCACGAAGCCTTGACTGAGAGGGGTTGGACTTCATTGTATAGCGTTATTGCCGTGGCAAAGTTTCGAAGAGTTCCTGAATTCCAACATTGTCAAAGAACTCACTATGCAGTTTCTGAATCGCGGATGGAATCTGCTCTTCATCAAACACAAAGGTAAGATTCGATTCCGATGCTCCGTACGATATCATGGTCACTTTAATGGAAGAAAGCGCCCGAAACACACGTTCTGTCATCCCGGGGCTTTCACGGAGCCCCTTACCTACCAGGCAAATGCTTCCTTTCCTGCCCTGGATTGTAACAGCACCAAGCTCTTCCAAATCATGAATCAAATCACTGGAGATGAACTTACTGTCAACTGCAAGTGCAATGGCATATTCCGATGTAGACATTATGCCTGACGAAATCGAATAGCGGTTGAGGACACTAAATATGCCCTCCCAAAAGAGATATTGTCCCAGTCGTTTTCGTGGTGACATAGTGACGACCGTCAGGTCCTTTTTGAAGGCAATAGACTTTATCACAGACCCGCCTGCAGTGGACCTATTGGAATCAACCCATGTTCCTGTACCTGAATCCCGTTTTGAGTTGAGTATTTGTACCGGAATGTTCTTCTCAAGCAGCGGGAGCATTGTCGAGGGATGAAGAACCTTTGCTCCGAAATACGAAAGTTCAAAAGCCTCTTCAAACGAAAGATGTTTCAGTTTCTTGGTATTCTTTTCTATCCGCGGATCTGCTGTAAGGATGCCATCGACATCTGTCCAGATCTGCACCCGTTCTGCGTTCATTGCTGCACCGATTATTGCCGCTGAATAATCCGAACTCTCCCGGCCCATTGTAGTATAAGC
>CAZWIN010000224.1:0-3233 GCA_964633855.1 uncultured Chitinophagales bacterium | reverse complement strand
GGTTACTCCAATAAAGCCTTGCGTTACGGGTACCCAGCCCTTTTCAATCAAAGGCCTGACCATTGTTTCAAGATTTGCTGTTACTACATCCATCATTGGTTGCGCGCGCCCGAAATTCTCATCCGTGATCATAAAATCTTTTGCATCAATCCAGGCGCTCTTCACACCTTCCTCACTCAATGCGGCCGCAATTATTCGGGAAGAAAGTCGTTCACCATAGGAGCATATTGCATCCATGCTTCTGGGAGTAAGCTCCCGGAGAATTGAAAGCCCCCGAAGCAGGGAATTGATTTCACCAAGGTGAGTAAACAGGATGGATTCCAACTCTTTGGCAGCATCTCCTGATGAAATCAGATTGTCTATGATCATTGCGTGACGCTCAAAGAGCCTGTTAACAATCAAGACGGCCTCATCCTCTCTACCCAATGCAGCCGTACGGGCAGCCTGCTCCAGTTCATTTGTTGCTTTTGCGATCGCCGAGATAACAACAAATGGACGTTCAGAAGTATGCGATTTTACAATACGTACAACATTGCCCATCGCAAAGGCATCTTCATTTGACGTGCCGCCGAATTTCATCACAATCATTTGTCAGGCTTCACATTTAAGAAATGGATAAAGTGGTTCGTCCAACATTCATATTTACATCAACTTAACCCCGCTGAAGATATGAAAACCTACAGGAAGATGCAAAGTAATCAACAAGAGACTACGAAAAGAGACCTTTATCTTAAGCCATTGAGTCGCTGCGGGGAATAGCCTCTACCAGTTAACAAGCCCATCGATGAACTGCGAGAAGACTGCATAAAGATGCTCCCAGCTAACCAGCTCTAAGGACATAGCCTTTTTCTTTTCATGAGTCTGGAAGGCAATTTGGAAGGGGTCATTTCACAAGAGGAAAGATCAGCAAAGTTAACTCGTTATTATCAAATACATTACCAGGTTTATCTAAAAAAAATTAGAGGAACAAAATAGTTCTTGGTTTTGGTTTAGTTATTGTGTATATTAATCCACAAACATTAATTGAAGTGAGTGAATTGAGCGAAATGAAAAAAATAGCAGTTAATGTGTGCAGGGACTGCGGTACACAGTTCAGAGGCCAGAGCGGCTCCTACCGATGCCCCGATTGCCGCAAAAAGGAGATGCAGTACAAGGCTCAGCGTGAAAAGATGCGCAGGGCTCTTCCGTTCTACTTAAAGACGGATATTTGATTGTGATGTAGTCTCCTCCTTGCACACCCTGTGTTTACAAATGCCTTCTTCGATGGAAGAAGGCATTTTTTTTTCTCCACACCCACCCTTCCCCACGAGTTGATGAACATACCCGGCTCAAAAACTGTCTTAACTCAAACCATGACTTACTAGGTTCGGGTAAGATAATCGCTAAACAAAAGAACAAAAAGGATTACGAGCCAGAAGACTCCGGCAATTGCGAAGACCCAGGTAAGCTTCGAACTGTATTTCACATGCATGAAATACATGACAACAACCGTAGCCTTGATTGTAGCAATAGAAAGAGCAATCCACAGGTTGAGAAAACCAAAATTGTAAAAGGCAACATCAACGGTAATGAGAGTAAGGCAAAGTAGCGTTGCAAAAATGAGGAGATAGATCTTCTGCGGAACGATATGTGACATATTCCTAAGCCCTGCCTATCAAATAAACAAGAGGAAAAAGGAAAATCCAGACAATATCCACAAAATGCCAGTAGAGCCCGGCAATTTCAACAGGGGCATAATACTCTTCCGTGTAATACCCACGCCATGATTTATACAGAAGCCAGAACATTATGCCAATCCCGATAACCATGTGGAGGGCATGAAGCCCTGTCATGACAAAGTAAAACGAGAAGAAAATCTCAGCCTGCTGAGCATGAACACCTTCAAACGAAAAGCTATTTCCGGGAACCAAATGCTCATGAAACTTGTGTGAATACTCCACATACTTTATCCCAAGAAACGCTGCCCCCAACACTATTGTCGCGAACAAAAACCAACCCAGCGGCTTCCGTCTGTTCAACTGGGCACTGCGAACCGCAAGCGCCATGGTGAGGCTGCTGCAGATAAGCACAGCAGTATTTGTGGCTCCCAGAATCACATTTAGCTTGTTACTCGCCTCGGCAAATGCGGCGGGGTACATCATCCTGCAAACAGCGTACGCCCCAAACACAGCGCCGAAAAACATCACCTCTGTTACCAGAAAAGCCCACATACCAAGAGAAGTAGCCTCTCGTTGCTGAGGCATATCTTCAAAATGATGAGCCAAGGTATTTGAGTGGGATTTATCCAACACTGTTGTTCTCTGCTGTATATTCGTAGGGCTCGCTTTTCACGACAGGAGGTTCATCAAAATTATGGGTGGTCGGCGGCGATGTAGTTGTCCACTCAAGGCCTGTTGCTCCCCACGGATTTGCACCGACATCCCTGGGTTTGCGAAGCGACCAAAGTAAATACACCATTGGAATAAGGTAACCCAGCCCGAGTATTGATGCTCCTGCGGTTGACATAACATTCAACACCTGGAATTCATCAGGGTAGACATAATACCTTCTAGGCATTCCCAAATATCCAAGAATGAACTGCGGGAAAAATGTGAGGTTAAAGCCGACAAAAAGAATAAGTGCCGAGAACTTTGCCCACGCCTCATTGTACATCCTTCCCGTAATTTTTGGCCACCAATAATGAAGGCCTGCAAGATACCCCATGATTGCCCCACCCACCATGATGTAGTGGAAATGTGCGACCACAAAGTAGGTGTCCGTAAGATGAACATTGGTTGCCAGCGAGGCGAGGAACAGCCCGGTAAGGCCACCAATAGTAAACAACCCGATAAAACCAAACGCATACAGCACCGGCGTTCGGAATTCGATTGTGCCTTTATACAGCGTTGCAGTCCAATTGAATACCTTGATCGCTGATGGGATTGCAACCAGAAAACTCAGCGCTGAAAACACCATTCCTGCATAAATTGATTGCCCGCTGATAAACATATGGTGGCCCCACACAAGGAAGCCAAGCACTGCGATACCCATAATGGCAAAAGCCATAAAGTGATAGCCGAATATCTTTTTCCTGGCAAAACATGTTACCACTTCACTAATGACCCCCATGGACGGGAGCACCATTATATAGACTGCCGGATGCGAATAAAACCAAAAGAGATGTTGGAACAATATCGGATCACCTCCTAAAGCGGGATCAAATATGCCTGCATGCATGATCGTTTCAAAACCAA
>CAZWIN010000223.1:0-5155 GCA_964633855.1 uncultured Chitinophagales bacterium | reverse complement strand
TTCTTTGTCCTCAGTAAACTACAAATCGTTTAGAATGTATTTTAAAGATAGTTCTTATACTGCAAATCATCTTAATGAAATTGAGCGAGAACTTGATGTCGCATATATTACAATACTGTCCGTGCTAAATATCAATTCTTACGACAATGGAATTTATTTGTTGGCAGTTGACAGCAAAGAGGAGATGCAGCAAGTCATGGGTTACAAAATAAAAGGTGGAGCCGCTAAAGGACACGACTTGGTCTTCTTCGTTTACAACCAAAATATACGCCCCCAATTTAAACACGAGATCTTTCACCTAATATCATACGAAACGTGGGGTTTGACAAATTGTCGCTTATTGGATGAAGGAGGGGCAACATATACAGACAACTATTGCTTTTATGAGAATCCGATGTATTCCATAAATGCATACTATCTTCAGCAAAAACAACTGTTCCCGCTTGACAGTTTGGTTAGCAGCTTCGACAATCAAGCAAAACAAAGTGATGTCATTGCATATATCCAAAGTGCAGGAATTTTTAAATATCTGTATGAGAAATATGGAGTGGAAAAAATGAAACTCCTTTGGACTGGTGGATTTGAAAACTTCAAATCGATATATGGGTTCACAATCAGGCAATTTGAGGCAGATTGGCTAGATTTTGTCAAGACTGTTCCAATTCCGAAAGACTTTGACATTAATAAGTTGAAAGAAGGTTGTGGGTAGAAAAACTACTACTAACAGCACATTTGCAACAGGCGGGGTATTGTGCTTCGCAGACAGGTTCGTGGTTACAGCGAGTGTAGTTCTCCGAATAAGCACTTGTGGTAAAAATCCCGCCCATCGCAAATCTGCCAACCGTTATGCGCAAAAGAATATTTTTCCGTAATGCGGTTTGCGGCAACCCGGATACTTCGACGTCGCTGACCAATAACACGTGTGGAGGGATGCATGCCTGATCCTCGAAATCCATCGAAGACCAAGTTTGAGAACTCGGCACCAATCCTGCGCGTATCAGACATGAAAACCAGTCTGCGCTATTACCTTGACGTGTTGGGTTTCCGGAATGCAGATTGGGGAGACGACAATTTCACCTGTGTCAATCGCGATGCAGCAGGCATCTATCTGAGCCGTGGGAGTCAAGGTTCACCCAGCACATGGATTTGGATCGGAGTGCAAGACGTTCAGGCTTTATTCGAAGAATACGGGCGGAGTGGAGCAAAGATTCGGCATGCTCCCCGAAACTATTCCTGGGCACTTGAAATGCACATTGAGGATCCAGACGGGCATGTCATCCGATTTGGATCTGAGCCCATCACTGGAAGAGCGTTTGATGATTGGCTCGAATAAGTCCGGATCCCCGACGGTGTAGCGTGCCGCAAACCGCGGGTGCAATAGTAATTTGCCTGCACGCGTTATGCGCCATGCCCCGTCGCTGTACTGGTTAATCCGAAATTCTCTTAGGCGGCTTTTGAATTGGTTCTTTAGCGTCACATAAGGAGTTCTATGAGGAGGGTAGTGTTTGGGATCAATATCAC
Organism: uncultured Chitinophagales bacterium; assembly: GCA_964633855.1. Classification (GTDB taxonomy): domain Bacteria; phylum Bacteroidota; class Ignavibacteria; order UBA10030; family UBA6906; genus CAZWIN01. The sequence continues at coordinate 3,634 of CAZWIN010000223.1, read as the reverse complement.
CGCAGACGGGTACTGCAGCCACACGGACGGGATTGCCGATGAAGAGCTGCACGAGTACTTCACCGGGTTGCTGCGGAATGCGGACATCATCCTCTACGGCCGGATCACGTATCAACTGATGGTCCCGTACTGGCCGGAGATTGCCAAAACACAATCTGAGACAGCATCAACCAATGAGTTTGCCCGCGTGTTCGACTCGCTCGACAAACTTGTGTTCACCAGGACATTGAAGCAGGTTGAGGGAGGCAACGCGAGAATCGCGAGGGCAGACGTTGCGGAAGAAGTGCTTGCGCTCAGGCAGCGGCCCGGGAAAGACATTTGTGTAGGAAGCCTGAGTATTGCGTCTCAGCTTTCCGAGCGCAGCCTGATTGACGAGTACCGGTTTGTGGTTCATCCGGTTATTGCCGGAAAGGGGCCTCGGCTGTTTGATTCAGTAAAGCTGAAGGAGAAGCTTCATCTGGACTTTGTTGGCTCACAGACCTTTCGATCCGGTGTCATTGCCCTTCACTACAGAAAGCATACGTAAAGAAAATCGTCACGCGAAACCTTAATAACGTCCAACAACAAAGGGAAGAAATCATGAACGGAGAGCAAATCTCGCTACCCAAATGGATACTCATAGTATCCGGCCTTTTTGCGCTAATGGAGCTTGCGGTAAGCGTATCGCTATGCATTTCACCGCAATCGGTTTTGGAGACAGTTGACCTTACTGCAAAAGGGGTGTACTATCTGGTGTATATGTGGGCAGCCCGACAGTTTGCCCTTGGTTGTATCTTTGCTTATGCGACAGTTAAGAAATCGGTTCCCATGCTGACGATCGCATATATTTTCTTCCTGGTAATGTTCATCGGCGATTTCGTTATTGGAATTTCACAAAGCGATAACGGCCTCATCATCAGTGCTGTTGTGATGTGTATTATTTCTTCAGCCATGCTTTATGTTCTAAACAAAAGAAAATAGTATTTGAACTGTGTGCCAGTCCGGAGGGAACAATTAAATGAAGAAAACGACGTTGATGGTTTTGGTTATTGCGGCATCATTCTATTTAGGGTTCGCATTTCAAACAATAATTGAACAACAATCTGAAAAGCAGGTCATGAAAAAAGTAACGGGCATAGGGGGTATTTTCTTTAAGTGCAAAGACCCCAAAAAAGTGAGAGAATGGTATGCAACACATCTTGGTTTAAATACAAACCAATATGGCGCCGTGTTTGAATGGTATCAGGGCGCAGACAGCACAAAGAAGGGGTTTTCGCAGTGGAGCCCTTTCAAGGAAACAACGAAATACTTTGAGCCTTCGACAAAGGACTTTATGATCAATTACAGGGTTGAAAACATCGAAGCGCTTGTAGAAGAACTGAAAAAGAACGGTGTGACGGTTGTTGATACAATTCAATCTTATGACTATGGAAAGTTTGTCCATATCATGGACCCGGAAGGAAACAAACTGGAACTTTGGGAACCGAATGATGTTGAGTATGAAAAATTAGGCATACAAATGGGGAGCAAGACAACAAAGTAATAGGCAAGCTGATTGCCTACCGCTCACAAGCCATTCTTGCTAATGCGTCTGGTATTCTTTACCCTATCGCAGAAACCAAAAACATCACCGAATCAGGGAATCAACAATGAGGAGTGAATGAACTTATCAACCATTCGCGTAATCTGTTTACAAGCTTTGGTTCTGCTTCTTGCAGCACTTTTTGTTGCTTGTGGTGACAGCAAGTCCGGATCTCAGCAGCGGGCACTTCCCGTTGGTGAATCGCACGTAACAGTTAAGGGAGGCAGTATTTGGTGCAAAGTCACGGGTGAGGGGCGTGGGATGCCCCTAGTACTGTTGCATGGCGGACCTGGATTTTCGAGCTACTACCTTAAGCCATTTGAAGACCTCGGCAATGACCGTCAGGTCATTCGCTACGACCAGCTTGGAGCAGGTAAATCGGAGCGGATTACGGATACCACGATGTTCAATGTTGAGCATTTTGTTGCAGAACTGGATTCACTCCGCAGACACTTTCGTCTGGAGAAGTGGCATGTACTCGGACATTCTTGGGGGACAATACTCGCGCTGGAATATTATCGCGAGTATCCTGAGCATGTTGCATCACTGATATTGGAGAGCCCCGTTTTTGATATCCCCGCATACGAAACTCATGTAAGACAACTGCTTGCCTCATCGCCGGATTCATTGCAGCAAGCGGTGAAGCAGGCGGAGGCTACAGGCAAGTATGACGATCCGGGATACCAGAGCGCCATGGAGCAATTCTACAGTCTTTACGTGTATCGCCATCCGGTACAGGCAGATTTGGATAGCGTGTTTGCAACCATGAACCAGGAGCTTTACGTGTACATGCAGGGGCCGAGCGAGTTCACGATCACAGGCACTCTGAAGAATTACAATGCCACTTCGTTTTTGCCGGAGGTCAAAGTGCCCACACTCTTTACCGCCGGGGAATTCGATGAGGTTGGCCCTGAATTGACAAGAGGATTTGCCGGAAGGGTTCCGGGAGCCCGTTACGTTGAGTTTGCAGGTGCCGCCCATATTACGCCCTGGGATGCACGTGATGAGAACGTGAAGGCCGTGAGAGAGTTTTTGAACGGAATTGATTTGCCGCCTCAGAGCAAGTAAATGCATTGATGGAACAAATAATGAACAACGCAACCACGAGAGTGGAGTATTCAACTTTCAAGACAAATTCTTCAGAAAGGTTCTTACGATGAAATGGTCAATATGGTGGTGCTTGCTAGCCGTGTCCATTCTGCTTGTTGGAGAGAATGCACAATCACAGCTTGAGACTCCGCAGCCGAGTCCGTTTGCACGGATCGAACAGCGGATCGGGGTGATGGATGTGTCAGTTGCATACTCCAGGCCTGGTATGAAAGGGAGAACAATCTTCGGCGGGTTGCTTCCATACGGCGAGGAGTGGAGAACGGGCGCCAATGACCCGACCACGATTTCATTCAGCGATGCGGTGAAGCTTGAGGGGAAAGACCTTCCTGCGGGAAAGTACTCAATCTTTACAATTCCGGGTGAGCAGGAGTGGACCATCATCATCAACAAGAACCTTGAAGAGAGCCTGCCACGTAATACAAAAGAAGATGTTATGAGCTTCAAGGTGAAGCCGATGCGTACGGCTGCGCCGGTGGAGACATTCACGATCAACATTGCCGATATCACCATGAACAGCGCTAACCTCGAGCTGAGTTGGGAAACAACGCTTGTGAAGTTCCGCATGGAGTTTGATGTTGACACGAAAGTGATGGCGGCGATTAAGAATGCAACGGAGAAGCCGTATTCAGGGGTTGCGAATATGTACTATCAATCGGCATCGTACTATTTCTCAGCAGGGAAGGATTTGAAAACAGCGCTCGAATGGGTGACAAAATCGCTGGAGATGAACGACAAGCCGTACTGGGTCTGGCGGCTGAAGTCGCAAATCCAGGCAGGTCTGAAGGACTACAAGGGAGCCGTTGCTTCTGCGGAAACCAGCAAGGCAAGGGCCATGGAGGCCGGCAACAAACAATATGTGAAGTTTAATGAAGACTCAATCGCAGAGTGGAAGGCAATGAAGTAGTCTTGGGCTAAAGCCCTGTTTTTTGGTCTGTGTGACCCCCACCTAAAGGTGGGGGTTAT
>CAZWIN010000222.1:0-5157 GCA_964633855.1 uncultured Chitinophagales bacterium | reverse complement strand
ATCCTGTTGAAGTAATGCAATGGATATCGGGTACGGAGTTGCGCGGAAAACTCCAGAACCGCGAATTCTACGCCCGGGTGGACGCGGTATGCAAGGATTTCCGCTCTTACATGACCGCAAAAAATACGTGGGCAAAAAAGAATGCTCCATCACTGTCGAAGAAACCGGTTGCTTACTTCAGCGCAGAATTCGGCCTGCATGAAAGTTTACGCATCTACTCCGGCGGCCTTGGTATTCTCTCCGGTGATCATACAAAATCAGCAAGTGATCTCGGCCTTCCCTTCGTCGGTATTGGCCTGCTCTACAACCAGGGATATTTTCAACAGCAGATTTCTGCCGATGGCTGGCAACAGGAGCGCTACCCGACCTACGACCCCGCCAAGCTTCCCCTGACACTCGTGAAAGATAAAAAAGGAAACCCTGTCATTTGCTCCCTTGACATCGGCAATACAACAGTCAAGTTCCGTGCATGGAGTGCGCTGATCGGCAGAGTGCCGATCTATCTGCTTGACACGAATCTGCCCGGTAATGAAGAACATGTACGTAACCTGACAGCTCACGTGTACGGCGGTGATCAGCACACACGCATTGGCCAGGAAATGTTACTCGGGATCGGCGGCGTCAGATTCCTGAGAGCCGTCGGCATCACACCTTCGGTATTCCATATGAACGAGGGCCATTCGGCATTTCTCACCCTTGAATTATTACGTGAACAACTTGCTCTCAAAAAGAGCATTGAGGAAGGCCAGGCTCAGGTGAAACAGCATTGTGTGTTCACCACCCATACTCCGGTTCCGGCAGGACATGACCGGTTTGACCGTGGACTTGTGGATGCACACTTCGGTCCTTTTGCGTCATCACTTGGCCTCTCTATTGATCAATTCATGGGATTTGGCAGAATCAAACCGGATGACATCAACGAAACATTTTGTGTCACTGTGCTTGCACTGAAGATGAGCAGGAATGCAAACGGGGTCAGCCAGTTGAATGGAAAAGTCAGCAGGGAAATGTGGCAACCCCTCTACCCGGAGCTCCCCGAGGATCAAATCCCGATTGGGGCGATCACCAACGGAATACATACAACGGGGTGGTGCGTACCATCTGCAATGCAGTTCTGGACGGGACATGCAGGAGAGCAGTGGGCTCAGAAGCTCGAAAGCCGCAAGGAGTGCCACAACATTCTCTCCTCGAAAGCAATTTCCGATGAGGACCTCTGGGCATTGCGCACCACGCTCCGCCGGGAATTGATCGAGTTTATCAGAAAGCGTTTGCGTGAACAACACCTTCGCCATGGCGGTGACGGCCTCGGGCTGTTCGATGAAGTGCTTTCACCCGACGCATTGACCATCGGTTTTGCACGAAGGTTTGCAACATACAAACGGGCACCACTATTCTTCAGGGACCTGGAATGGGCAATCAAAACACTGACGCACAAGGAAACACCCGTACAACTTGTCTTCGCCGGAAAAGCGCACCCCAGGGATGACGCGGGAAAACAATTCATCCAGCAGGTGGTGAACATTACCAAACGCATTGACCTGTTTGGCAGGGTCGTGTTTATCGAGGACTATGATATTAATGTTGCCCGGCACATGGTTGCCGGCTGCGATGTGTGGCTCAATACGCCGCGCCGTCCAATGGAAGCGTGCGGGACAAGCGGCATGAAGGTTCTTGTCCACGGCGGATTGAATGCGAGCACCATGGATGGATGGTGGCGAGAGGGATTCGACGGGCATAACGGCTGGAAAATCGGCGAAGACACAACCGCCAGCACGGAACACATGCAGGACGAGCTCGATGCCGCTTCACTCCGGGCCATCATAGAGAACGAACTCCTTCCTTTATTTTACGAACGCGGAAAGAACGGCATTCCGCATAAATGGCTGAAGCGTGTTCGCCACTCCATGGCAACCCTCATTCCCGAATACAATACCAACCGGATGGTGGAGGAGTACGCGAAAAAGTACTACCTTCAGGAGAAACAGCCGCGGAGGTAATGCGGCGGCTGACCACCTTTTGTTCATTGTAGCGCGCACTCTGCAGCGGCTTCATCAGTCCGCGCGGAGGGCTTACCCTGGCCTCCGGTTACTGCTACTGGAACATGTACCCGGGTGTTACCCGCAACCCTATTCCACGTAGTCCGTATCTGGTTCCACCGGTGTATCATATCATTTCCCGTCAACGTCATGAAATATTTTTGCTCTCTACTGCTTTTGCTTCACACTCTGGCTTCCTCCTCCTTTGGCAATTCCAGCGATATTGTTCTCTCCGGCAAAGTAGTGGACAAAACCACACACGAACCCATCGCCAGCGGCATCATCAGAATCGCGGGAACATCACACGGGACAATTTGTAACACAGAAGGGGATTTTCGCCTGAAGCTTGAAGCTGATAACTACAAAATTATCTTCAGCAGCCTGGGCTATAGGCCAGACACCCTTGAACTGTCTATTTCAGGGAATCGTTCAGTGACCGTTGCGCTTTCACCGACCGAAATTGCCTTGGCAGAAATAGTGGTGACAAGTGAAGATCCCGCGCACGCGATCATCCGCCAGGCAATTGCCAACAAGCGCAGGTGGCTTGAACGCCTGCAGAGCTACGAGATGGAGGCATTTACACGACAGGTACTCAGACGCGACACATCCATCGCCAGCATTACAGAATCATACACCAAAGGGTACTGGCAACAAGGCGATACGCTCCATGAAGTGGTGCTGCAAAAGCGGCAAACAGAAAATATCAAAGAGTCATTCAATGCCGCATCTGTAGGAAGACTGTTGAATTTCTACGATGAGAACATCCGGTTTATCGGCTATACCTTTGTCGGCCCAATTGCTGATGACGCTTTTGACAATTATGACTACAAGCTGTTGCGCACGAGAAAAAACGGCATCTCGGAAATTCACGAGATTCAATTGATCCCCCTTTCCGCAACAGTCCCTTCTTTTGGTGGAACAATAAGTATTGCGGGCGATTCATATGCACTTGTTGGTGTGGACGTTGCCCCGAATCAATCCTTCATCATTCCTTTCGTCAAAGAAAAGCTGCTTCGTTATCGCCAGCAATTTGCATTATACGAGCAGACATACTGGCTCCCGGCGGACATAAGAATCGACGCGTCATTCAGGGTCGGCGTTGTGGGAATTACATTCCCTGTGATCGGGTTTTCCCAGGTCTCTGCTATTACCAACTATAACATAAACATTCCACTTCCCGACAGCATCTTTAAAAAACGACGATTGGTGATTGATTCAAGCGCCGTTTCCTATGATTCGACATTCTGGGCTTCCCCATCGGTGCTTCCCATGACGGCAGAGGAACAACATGCATATCAAACACTGGACAGCACCGCAACACTTGATGTACAATTCAGGCCCGGCGGCATCGGCATGACGTTGGGAGGCAAAGGTCCGGACGTCGCATCATCGGCTGTCAATCTGCTCGACGTTTCATTCAATAGAGTAGAAGGCCTGCACACGGGGATCCGGTTTGATGGCAACATTCTTCCCAAGATGGTTGACCTGAAGGCGGCATTGGGCTACGGATTTAGCGATAACACATCAAAGTATGAACTCGGAGCCATTCTCTATCCGCTCTCTTCTAAAATTCTGGGGCTGGGAGGAAGTGTTTTCCGGAGAGTAACTCCGTTTCCCAATCAGGAGTATTACGGCAGCCTGTATAATTCGATCACTTCCCTTTTTTTTAAGAATGACTATCACGACTTTTACAAGGCAGAAGGATGGGCCGCATCCGTACAATCAACACCTTTGAAGAATTTTGAGACAATGCTTTCTTTTCATCATGAAACCCATACAGCGGTAAACCAAACAACGGACTACAGCTTTTTTTTCCGGTCGCGGGCGTATCGGGCGAATCCGGCCGCAACCGAAGGAGCCCTTCGAAGCTTGAAACTGGCAATCCACATAGGCGATCAACCTGTGCCGTTTGACCTTGTCTTCAAAAACATGTTTGACGCTGCTGTTGAATATTCTTCGCCCGATTTTGCCAACAGCTCCTACAACTTCCTTCGTTACCATGCGGTCGCCTCGTTAAGCTTTCCGACATTCGGCAGGCGTTACCTGCTACCGCCGGGAATCCGGCTGCGGTTGGCGGCAGGTACAACAACAGGCACGCCGCCGCTTCAACGGACGTTTTTCATCGAGTCAGCGTCAAGCGGTTTCGCTCCGTTCGGCGTCATGAAGGGAATGCACGTCCGAGAATTTTTCGGAACGCAATTCCTCGCATTGGCCATTGAACACAACTTCCGAAGCATCCCCTTTCTCGCCCTGGGGATTCCCTTCCTGTACGAGAACAGTATTGAGTTCATAATACATGGCGGGCTTGCAAAAAGCTGGAATTCGGGGACACTCCCGTTGAACACCACCGGCGAGTGGTATACAGAAGCTGGGTTTGGCATCAGCAGAATATTTGACCTTTTGCGCGCCGATTTCACCTGGCGGTTGAGCGCGCCGCGGGAGTTCCGGTTCACTCTGGGAGCTGCGGGTTTATTCTGACAATGTAGGTCAGCTCTGCAATGAAGCGGGTTTGCCGTTCCCGGTGTGGTGAAGATCGTGATAGTCGGCGGGCTCGAGATGGCTGGTGATATGCGGCTCAAGGCTGAGCGATCCGGCAAGTGTTTGTTCAATCTCCGTTGCTGCGCGGTGGGCATCTTCAAGGGTAACACCCGAGGAGAACAACAGATGATACTCGATCCAGACGGAGTTGCCGCTCACCCGGTACCGCAATTCATGATAGTGCAAACCGCGTGACGACATCTCCCTCTCCAATACGCTGCGTATCGTTTGCTCAAGCTCCGGATTTGCCTCATCCATTAACCCGCCAACGGATTCGCGCACCAGCTTCACTCCCGTCCAGACAATATTGAGAGCTACGGCTATTGCCAGAATGGGATCAAACGGCAACCATCCGGTGAAAATCACCAGCAACAGTCCGGCAACAACGCCGAAGCTTGTCCATGAATCCGTAAGAACATGTTTCCCGTTCGCGACCAGGATCAATGAACGGGTGCGCTTCCCCTGCCATACCAGATACGCGCCAAGCCCGAGGTTGACAAGGGATGCCGCAAGAACGTAATAGGTTCCGGTATCGATATTCTCGATGGTGATGCCGAGGATCAACTTGCTCAACGCTTCATAC
>CAZWIN010000221.1:0-5162 GCA_964633855.1 uncultured Chitinophagales bacterium | reverse complement strand
GAACGATCGCACTTCGTGCACCAATAATTCTGTTAAAAAGCGTGGACTTTCCTACGTTCGGACGGCCAACTATCGCCACAAGGGCTTGATGCATATACGATTCTGATGAGAGAAATATGAGGGCTAGAAGGCAAGATAACCAACCCTCTGGTGACTATCAAGAAATTGCAGACTGTAATACGATTATCAAGGGTCTTTGCGTGCGTATGTGTGTATTGTTGACAGGGCGGACTTCAATACTTCGAATCCGCTCGACTTGGAAATATATGCCACGGCACCGGCATCATAAGCAAACTTGACATCTTCTTCGCGGTCTGACGAGCTTACAACCACAACGGGAATTTCCTTCAATGTAACATCGTTTTTGATGGTTTTCAGAACTTCTTTGCCGTCAATCCGTGGAATATTGAGATCGAGAAGTACAAGATTCGGGCGTGTGTACTTTGTGGCATCGGCAAATTGATTCCTCTGATACAGAAAATCCAGTGCCTCTTGCCCGTCCCTCACAACAAAAAATTCACCCGGGACGTTTTGCGTTTTGAGGATATATCGGGTCAACCGCAAATGCTCGAAGTTGTCCTCAACCAAGAGAATTCTCAGAGTGTCACTCATAATAGCAGAAAATAAACGATTTAGGGCTTGAGAAACAACGTTTGCTTTCTTCTTGTTGAAGTTTTCCAAAAGATAGTTCTTATTTTGATAGAGACAAACGTTATCGACCCACAGGAATATTCATGATTCTTAACATACACCTCCAAAATCCGGGCGAACGGGCAATAACAAAGGCCGCCGAGATCCTCAGACATGGTGGAATAGTAATTTACCCTACCGATACCGTCTACGGTATCGGTTGTAGTGTTGAAAATAAAAATGCCATTGAAAAAATTTACCTGGTAAAGGGCCAACGAACAGATAAACCCTTCAGTTTCGTCTGTTCTAATCTCTCACATATCAGTGAATACGCCCACGTCTCAAATGCAGCATTCAAAATCATGAAGCGCCTGATTCCTGGTCCGTACACTTTTGTCCTTCCGGCTGCCAAGATGAAGCACTTACCAAAAATTCTTGTTTCAAGGAGAAAAACAGTGGGCATCCGTGTTCCTGCAAGCCCGGTTGCTATTGCGCTTGTCACTGCGCTCGGCCATCCAATTCTTAGCACAAGCACCAGTATGTTTAACGGTGCGCTTCTGAACGATCCGGATGTTATCCGAGAGTACTACTCACAAAAAGTAGAACTCATTCTGGATGCCGGGATTCTTGTGTCGGAGCCTTCAACCGTTCTCGATCTTACAGGCGAGGAGCCGATTGTAATTCGCCAGGGAGCGGGAAGGCTCGACTAGTAGGTGAGATTTACGAGTATGTGATTATTTCCGAATGGCGTAGAATGCCATAGAAATTAACGCTTTATTGCTTGGCTGTACCAATGGGGAATTGGGCGTATAAACCGATTCGTGATGAAGAAATCATTTGCCGTATTTCCAGTGAAATAACCGCCTGCATAACGACAAACTGACTCATAGTCAGGAACGCCTGCTGTTGATACGTTCCCGGGGAATGGATCGGTGCCTTGGATTACATATCCGCCATATCGCACAACGTCCACCACTCTCCCCAGCCCATCTTTTAATACAAGCTGGTCCGTTTTGCGCAATGCAAAGACGTGGACGTAGGAGATAACACGAACAACGGTGCTATCTGGTGAGCTGAATACAGTGTCAATTTGGAAGGACGTAGGGTCCCTAAACGCAGTTGATTGATGACGCATGCGTTCATCACCAGGGCCCCATTCCGTGTGGTCTTGAAGCCTGCTTGAGTTGCTGGTGATGGTATAGAGAGCGTTGGGTGGAAGAATCACCGGATCCGGAAATGGCGCTGGCGTTTCTGCATCATAGGTAAAGCTCACATCAAAAACACCAGCAGAGTCAGGGATAGTCAACTGGCCTAAAAACTCAGTATTCCCTTGTGCGTCGAAGGCAAGCAGAATGACGCTGGAAATGCGATCCGTGTAGCATTGAAGCTTCCAGTTTGTGATATCCACAGTGTCAGTGCCGGCATTGAGAAACTCGACCCAACAGTAAAATGCCGGATTCGTAGGAGGGAGCGTGAATACCTCGTTGATGACCACACTTGAAGCAGGACGAAATTGTGCCGGCTCGGCTTGTTCCGTAACAAACTCACACGAAGAGAGGAACACAACGCTGCTGACAACGAAAAGTACCGCAAGCAAATATCGAGTGTTTTTCATAATCAAAATCCGATTTCCAAAGAGAACATGTGCGTTCCAGGGAGGAACTTGAAATTTGTGTACGCATAGTCAAACGTTCCGCCGATACCAAGAGAGGCTAAACGCACACCGAGCCCTGCACTCCAGTTCTCGGTATCGTAGTTGAACCGGTATCCCGTACGCAATGCAAGAACATTTTGGAATTCATACTCAATTCCAACATTGTATTGCTCATCTGCATCATTTGGCCGACCTACCTGTATGGCAGTGAACAACTGATTCTCGTCGTCCTGATACACAGCAGTTCTTGCCCCAAACCGCAGCGACGTGGGCAGCGAATACTGCTCATTGATGTATTTTAGGTCGCGGCCAAGATTTGTTACGGAAATTCCCAATCGCGTCTTGAGAACCGGGATATCATACAAAGAGCCGATGTCGAACGCAATCGAATTCGACACAAGGTCTGCATTATAGAGATTCGACTTGATATACTTTGCGCTCAATCCCAGCGCAAATTCCTCACTGAGTTTTCTTCCGTACGAAACTGTAAACGCATACTCAGTTGCTCGAAATTTTTCGCCGGTCCCCTCAGGAAATGCAGGTGTTGTTACATCCATTTCATCTGTGGCAAGGAGGGTCACCCCGACGCCAATGGTCCCTAAGTTTTCCAGATTTGCTGTGACGCCGGCAAACGAATGTTGAATGTCTGCAAACCACTCATTGTACATCCCGGAAAACGAAAACTGCTCCGTGCTGAGAATCCCGGCAGGGTTTGAAGCTATAGAAGCTGCCCCCTCTGCAATCGAGACCTGGGCATTCCCCATTGCCGCAGCACGTGCGTTAGTGGGAAGTTTCAGGAACTGGCCGGTGACAGAGCCTGACCTATTTCCTCCCATAGTCGTTGATGTAACAACAACTATGAGAATAGCTACTTTGATGAAATTAAGACCTCTTGTTAACATTCTAGATCCTCCATGGACAAACGTATCAGAACTACCGAATGATCACAAACTTACCGACCTGCGACCCAAACTCTGAGTCAACCGTAAAGACATACACTCCACTCGCAAGAGCTCTGTTGCTTTCGCTGACCAGAGTAACGTTTTCGTCCCCCTCAGGGAATACGCTTGATGATCCATCGTGCTCAATTTTTCGAACAAGATCGCCAACAATTGTAAAAATTCGAATTGTGCAGCGAGTAGGGAGATTAATAAACTTAATCAGTCGTTTTGTCTCATCCCATGATTCCAACGTACCCTCATAACCACCGAACTCCTTTACATAACTTGCATCGGTACGGTATGGGTTCGGAACCACACTGACTTTTCCAAGTTCTTTTGAGACGGCAAAGGGCAATTTTTCAATCGTCTTGTACCCTCCCGGAGTGAGCTTCGCCGACTCCAGCGGTTCAACAGGCACTTCAACGAAAAAGCTCGAATCTCCTATCTGTACCTCTTGATAGGCGAGGTTTGGGATTGATTTAGAGGTAACCGCATAGGTATACGTATACCCACGAACAAGATTGGAATCCACAAAGGTGTACTCCAAACCCGTATTATAATCAAACGAATCTGTCGGCACGTCCACCTGCTTGATCAAGGTAAAGCTCTCGTCGGTAGGCGGAAGAGCTTCGCTTCGCCAAACACGGTATGCTTCAAAGTTACGCCCTCCACGGGTCGAATCGTAGCCCGGTGGTGGGTTCGTTATCCGGTCAGGATAGCGTCGCGCGACCTGACTTGTACTGTCCCAGTTTGTTTCCGGGTCGGGTCTTCCGAACAGCACATCATCACCCGGCCTCCACTTCCAATCAAGAGTAACCTTACGAAATCCGATTTCGACACGCAAAGGCGGTGATGGTGGAGTCGCGGGGAGACGAATACCTTGGTTGAGATAAATATCAAGCGCCCTCGCTGCATTCCTTGTCAGAATGATTCTGTGATCAATTCGTCTCGAATAGCCCGAAACAACAGCTACTGCGATTTTGATAGTGTCCCCCGCTTGAGTAGACGTTGATGGGCGTATCGTAAATGGGCCAAAGCTAAAGAGGAACCTGGAGTCTGACAGTGATGGATATTCATCAGGCTTCACAAACCCCGAACTCATCATTTGGTACTTTGCAGCATCGGTGGCAGGGGTATTTTCGCCGGGAAACCAATTAAAAGCATATCGAAGCTCTTGCAGCGACCTTGATGTAGAGAGAAGCGTTGCTCCAATTGGCGTTGATCCATCATCAATCGGATTGTGCACATAGGCAGTCCGGGCCTCAGGAATATATGCCGTAAAGTTCCTTACCCAATATGACGAGACATTAATTGGCCCGACATCGGCCTCAAAGAAATAACCGACATAGGCACTATCAACTTGCTTACGTCCGACGTTGATAAGGCGATACTCAAAGATAATAATGGCATCGGCATAAGGGTCCGTCCAAGCATACGAGCTCTGAATCACCTTCAATCCCAACGGCACATGGTTTGGTACAGCAACGGCTGTGTCAGTATAGGTACAATAGAAGTCCTGATCAGAAATTGGACGATACGGAAGCGAATTTCCCCAATACTGATACCATCCCTGAAGATACTCATCAGAAACTACAGCCCCCTTGCTGGTTTTCCAGATCGTATCTGCAGGTGACGATCCCGGGAAAAACTCAAAAAAAGGACCGGACCATCCTTCATATGTCAACGATACAAGCTTTAACTGGTTTCCTGTACCGACTCTATTGGTGTCCAGTTTGCCACCAATCCATAATCCTCCACCATACAGGTGCTCGACATTTTGCCCAAGCGGATATTCCAGGCCGAGCGAATTGGCGGGTGGATTCGGGCTAGGCCTAAATGGGGGGTACGCAACCCGACCAAGAGCACCAACGTTGTTCATCTCGATCTTCATACTAAACCCCTGGTTCGCCGCTTGATGCGTCTGACACACAAGGATA
>CAZWIN010000220.1:0-5166 GCA_964633855.1 uncultured Chitinophagales bacterium | reverse complement strand
CAAGCCCTGCTGCAGCAGATGCCCGTATCCGGGTTGTCAGCAATGCCAACCCAACACTGGCAGATTCGAGCGACGTATCATTCTCCATCGTGCAAATATCGTCTTCTGTCGCAGTTGGGTGGAACCTTGTTTCGCTTCCCGTGTCGTCAGTGAATCCGAATGTCTCTTCGGTATTCCCAAATCATTCCTCGTCTGCCTATAGATATTCCCCGTCGGGATACCTCTCCAGCGATAGTCTGACATTGGGATTAGGGTACTGGTTGAAATTTGACTCCAGCGAGGTGGTGCAATTCATTGGAAATGTTGAGGACGAAGATACGGTGACTGTTCCCGTTGGATGGAGCTTGCTCGGTTCGATTAGTTACCCGGTGCCTGTTGATAGCATCCAGCAAATTCCTCCGGGAATAATCACAGCCATCTACGCATATATTCCCGGGACAGGATATCAGTCCAACCCACCGACCATATCACCTGGAACAGCGGTGTGGCTTAAGACTAATCAGGCAGGCCAGCTCATTCTTAAGAAAACTGTCGGACCGGTTCCACCTGCCATTATACCGGCGAAACCTTCTGTGTCAACGCAAGAGAGGCGTTAATCCGCCTTCATCATCGCGGATGTCTGGGCAGGGGATATTGCTGGAGGGATTATCTCATTGTTGTATAGGAAAAAACTGTTCTTGATTTCATTTGTCGCAGTAGGGCTTGTTGCTGATGGTGACATCAGTCGCGGACAGGACACGCTTCGCATTGCCACATATAATCTTTTGAACTATCCCGGTACGGATGCCTCAACACGTAACCCCCATTTTCGTGCGACGCTCCATGCCATGGATCCGGACCTGCTTGTAGTTCAGGAGATCACCAGCCAGTCCGGAGTTCTGCAGTTTCGTGATAATGTTCTGAATTTCGGGCAACCGGCGACATATGATACGGTAATGTTCAATGACGGGCCTGACACGGATAATTCTATGTTCTACAAGTCCGGCAAGGTCGTTTTTCTGGGCGCCAAATACATTACCAATTCCCCCCGGAGAATTGCCGAATACAAATTCAAACCGGTAGCGAGTACGGATACAGTCCGCATCTACTCGCTTCACCTCAAAGCCAACCAGGAAGACTCGCTGACCCGGCTGACCGAGGCGACGACACTCAGAAATTATCTGAACGCGCTCCCGTCCGGATCGAAGTTTATCGTTGCCGGAGATTTCAACATCTATACCAGTTCCGAATCCGCATTTCAAAAGCTCATAGGAAGTGAGACGGATAACGACGGCAGGTGCAAAGATCCGCTCAACGCAGTGGGCACCTGGCATGTGAACTATGCGTTCCGCGGTATTCACACGCAATCGCCGCGCACGAGGGATTTCGGCAACGGTACCACGGGCGGTATGGATGACCGGTTTGATATGTTGTTGCTCTCAACTCCGATGGAATCGCACCTGCTTCTCTCAACCTATACGGCATACGGAAATGATGGCAATCATTATAATGACAGCATCAACCAGCCACCCAATACTGCCGTGCCGGACAGCGTTGCAAACGGTTTGCATTATGCCTCGGACCATGTACCGGTATTTGCAGATTTTGTATTCGGTTCCGCGCCGCCTGATACAGGATTCACGAGCATTGCCTCGGGTAACTGGAATACGCCCGGCATCTGGAGCGGTGGCAGCGTCCCCTCAGCCTCCTCGCATGTCACCATAGCGGCCGCAACAACAGTCACCATTGATGGAGCAGCTTCCTGTAACACGCTGACGATTGCCGGTGTACTGCAATTCGATGCGACCGACGGGAGAAGCCTGACATCTCTGGGAAATCTTACAATCCAATCAGGGAGCGAATTCCGTTCCAGTGCCGCGTTTGCCTCCGGTTCCACCACGCAATCTGTCAGTTTGGCGGGAAACATGGTGAATAACGGGACGTTCACTCCAAGAGTAACAGGCAGTTCCAGCGGCACGCGAGTCATACAGGTAACATTCAACGGTGCCGTGCCGGCCACAATTTCCGGTGCTTCCAATCCTACGAACTTCAGCCTGCTGAGAATGAATCTCTCATCCACGTCGCAGACGCTAACCCCTCTTGTTGATATCGGTTTCGTCGGTAATACGGCAAACGCTCTGACACTGACACGAGGCACATGGGTACAGAGTTCTTCGCAGACGATAACACCCGGCGTGAACATAACAGTGGATACGAACGCCGTGTTTGCCATAAGCGATGGGGGGAACCTTTCCACCGGGAGCGCGTCACTTCTTGTTCGCGGAATACTGTCAGTAGCGGGTGGGGTACTCAACATCGGGGCAGGCAATAACAGATTGGAAGTGCTTGGAGGAGGGCTTGCCGATTTCAGCGGTGGAAGTACAACGATTCTGGGAAGGCTGACGCTTACCTCCGGTACAACAACTATCAACGGAGGGGCGATTGGTGTCAACCCGCGCGGAACAACAACCCTCAGCGCCACGTCAAACGTTTTTGAAGCTGCCTCATTGGCTGAAATCTCTATGTCCGGCGGTTCATTGACGATAGTGAACCCAAAGACCTCAACGTCAACCGGCCGGGAAATAAAAATCGTATCGGGCAGCGGCACCAAAAGTTTTACGGGTGGAACGGTGTATTTTGGCGATGGCGTCAGTACAACAGCGGGGAGTGATAGTGGATTTGTTGTTGAATCAGAGGTACCTCTTCCAGCCGTTGTCCTGCGAACGGGAAGTGTTGCCGGCAGGAATGTCAGCCTGGCATCGTCGTTGATAGCACAGAGCGTGAGTTTGATAAGCGGAACACTGTTGCTCGATACATACACGCCCGGATTTGATCTTTCCGTCTCAGGAACCCTTACCCGCACAAGCGGGATATTGAATACCGGAGGAAGAACAGTAAATATTATTTCGCCGGCACCGCCGGGCGCATCCTCCATTTCGGGAGGATTTACAGGAGCCAGCGCATTGGAACACCTCTCGGTGAATAATTCGGACGGGGTGAACCTCGCGGGCAATGTGGAAGTGAATGGAACACTGAACATCACTAACGGTGTCGTGAACACGGGCGCAAGTTCGATTCTGCTCGGATCGTCTGCCGCGTTGTCTGAACCTGTTGGCCAGCCGGTTCTTGGAACTGTGACAACATCGCGTTCCGTTACTCAATCTGTGAACAACACGTTCGGCGGCATAGGAGTTGAAATCAACGCAGCCGATGCTTCGCCCGGCATGACATCTGTTATTCGCCGTACCGGGTTGGCGTACACTCAGGGATTTGCTTCTTCCATTCTCCGGTCGTTTGATATCAACCCGGAGGTCAACACTGGACTGAACGCGCAACTGCGATTTCATTATGACAACACTGAGCTCGCCGGCCAGGACGCGGCCACATTGCGCCTCTGGAGTTCCGAAGATGCCGGAACAACTTGGCGTGAACAGGGCGGCACTGTGGACACTGCACAGCACGTGATCGAAGTATCAGGGCGTGATTCACTTTCGCTCTGGACTGCTTCGGATTCTGCCAACCCCCTTGCATTAACAACAGTTTCTGTTCCACTCATTGCAGGATGGAATCTGGTATCGAATCCTGTTTCGACTCCCGTCAGTTCCGTTGCCGGCCTTTTCCCTCAATCAGCATTTTCCTACGCGTTCGCCTTTGCGCCGCTCACCGGATATCTCCAGTCCGCAACGATTCAGAACGGAAAAGGGTATTGGCTGAAAAACACTTCCAATGGCAATGCGAGTCTTACAGGCACGGCAATTACCAACGACTCAATTGCTGTATCGCCCGGATGGAATTTGATCGGAACGATTACATTCCCTGTGGATACGGGATCAGTTGTTCAGGTTCCACCCGGCATTAAAACAACGGATTTCTTCGGGTACGACGGATCGTACAGTTCTGCGGATACGTTGTTTCCGGGGAAGGCATATCTTGTGAAAGTCAACGCTTCCGGAAAATTGATCCTCTCCTCCAGTGGCCCTGTTCCTGTTCTCAATTTCAAATCGCAAACATCAAACCAAAAACATTAAACTCGGAACATACTATTTCTATGCGAACCTCTATTCTTCTTTTGCTCGTTATGCTCCTGCCCGTCGCAGGCTTTGCAGATGGTTTCTATGGAGTGCATTCCTCCAATGGCAATGATGTCTGGGCGGTTGGGAAAGCCGGCTCGGTATTCCGTTCATACGATGGCGGAGCAACCTGGGGAAGCTATCCGATTGGTCTTGTCGACCTTCGGTCGGTGTACGGTCTTGGTACAAACGTCTGGATTGTGGGGGATGGCGGCGCGTACTACCGGTCCACCGATTCAGGCGACAACTGGGCACCACAAACGCTCAACGGCGGACAGGCCCTGTACAACATCGTTTTTGTTAATGAATCAAAGGGTTGGATATGCGGCAGAAACGGAGCCATCCTTGTGACAACTGACGGGGGAGTATCCTGGACTGCACAAATCTCCGGGACAGCACAGCATTTGTACTCCGTGGTATTTATTGACTCGTTGACCGGATTTGTTTCCGGCGCTGCCGGGACACTCCTTAAAACAACCAATGGCGGCATAATATGGGGGAGTACATCAGGCGGCGGTTGGGTGAGCGATATTCTCGGCGTTGCAGCAAAAGGATCAACAGTATATGCCGCAGGTGTTGACGGTTTCTCGGTGAAGAGTACAGACGGTGGGTCAAGTTGGAACCCGCTTCCCAAATTCAGAACCGACTCGCGCTCGGATGTTACAGGAGTATATGCTCTCGCTTCCGATACGGCATTCTTTATCGGAGGAGGCGGGTTCATCCGCAAATCATCTGATGGAGGCGCATCTTCAGTGTGGGGCGTGCATGGCATGCATGCGTCTGTTTCGGATATTTTCATGTATAACAGTCAGAAGGGTTGGGTATGCAGCGATAAGAATAATGCGGTGCTTCGGACCACAGATGCCGGGGCAACATGGTCACTGCCTGCAGGAACGACCGTTGATTACAGCTGGGTTCAAAAGACGGCAAATAGTTCCATTGGCAATACTTTTGTGGTGAATCCCTGGAACAAAAATTATTTTTATCATATGGGCGGGGGCACAGTGTATATGTCTGCTGATCGCGGTGACACGTGGCAATCAACGGCTTCCGCACCGGGAACAGCTTGGTCATTCTATATTTCCCCGAAGGACACAAACAAATGGCTTGCCGCAAT